>NZ_JBEXKU010000051.1:0-56389 GCF_040609575.1 Streptomyces sp. NPDC004647
GCTCGGTGCGGGACGGCCACCGCCGTTCAGCGGTCCCCCTCCTCCGGAAGCGGCAGTTCGATGCCCGGCCGGTAGACGACTCCTGGCTCGGGCGGCACCGGTTCCCCGGTGTCCGCGTCGGTGCAGTACGCGGCGAACACCTCGGCCTCGCTCAGAGCCCGGGGCCAGCCGCCGCGCAGAGCCCAGCCGCGGACCAGGTCGGGGCCCTTGTCCGCCGAACCGCTGCTGCGGATGACGATGCCGCCGGGGCTGTCCGTGGCGATGCCCGCAGCCAGTACCGTGCAGAAGACCAGTGCCTCCGGCTCCACCAGGTGCACCAGCCCGTCGTCCCGGCATTCGGCGTGCAGGACCGCGATGAGCGGTGCGCCGTCGACCGGCACGCTGCACACCGCGTGGTGCGTCCCGGGGCCGACTGCTTCGACCATCCTCATCAGAGCCTGCGAGGCACGGGCGTACGCGGAACGCCCCACGTCCCGGCCGCAGTCGGCGCAGTCACCGGTCCCGGCCAGCACGGCCGTCGCGCTCTCCAGCGTGGAGTGCCTGTCCGCCACCCCGATGAGTTCCGGCACCAGCAGATCGATGGGCTGCCCCTCGTACGGGACGGTGGCGCCCAGGGCCGCCACGTCGGCGGTGTACCGCGTGCGGCTGTGCGGCAGGTCCGGATCGAGTCGGACGTCCTCGCAGAACTCCCCGTACTCGACCGGGTCGAAGAGGGCGACCGTGGTGTGCACACCCTGTGACGCGAGTGCGCGCAGCAGGCCCTCCATCTCCTTCAGATACGCGGCGTGGTCGTCGAAGGCGAATGTCGCGTACCGCCGCATGGCCGCGAAGTCCTCCTCTCCTGCCAGCAGCGCCACGGTGCTGGGCGCTTCTCGGCGCAGCGTGTGCCGTGCGGTCGGTGATTTCCCGTCGTTCCCGGTCCGTGTCATGACTCCCCCTCAGCCCATTACGGTCAATGCTCACTCACCGTAATCGGGAGGTCTGACAACGGAGTGTGACAACTGCGGGGGCAGTCGCTACGCGGAGTGATCGCGGGCGACTCGCTCATAGAAGCGGAGGAGTTCGAGGTTGTCGACGGAGCCGGGGTTGACGGCCTTCTCGAGCGGGGTGCCCTGGAGCAGCCGCTTGACGGGGACCTCGATGCGCTTGCCGGTGAGGGTGTGCGGGACGCCCGGGACCTCGATGATCTCGTCGGGGACGTGGCGCGGCGAGAGCTGTTCGCGGATGGTGCGCTTGATGCGGTCGCCGAGCGCGTCGTCGAGGGCGGCGCCTTCGGCGAGGTGGACGAAGAGCGGCATCCAGTAGCCGCCATCGGGCTGCTCGACGCCGATGACCAGGGATTCGCGGATCTCGGGGAGGCGTTCGACGGCTTCGTAGATGTCGGCCGAGCCCATCCGGACGCCCTGCCGGTTGAGCGTGGAGTCGGAGCGGCCGTGGATGACGACCGTGCCGCGCGCGGTGACGGTGATCCAGTCGCCGTGCCGCCACGTGCCGGGAAACATCTCGAAGTAACTCTCCCGGTAGCGGCTGCCGTCCGGGTCGTTCCAGAAGCGGATCGGCATGGAGGGCATCGGGTTGGTGACGACCAGTTCGCCGACCTCGTCCGTGACCGGTTCGCCGTGCGGGTCCCATGCCTGGAGGTCGGTGCCGAGGCAGGGCGCCTGGAGTTCGCCGATGAAGACGGGAAGGGTGGCGACGGCGCCGGCGAAACAGCTGCAGACGTCGGTGCCGCCGCTGACGGAGGCGATCCACATGTCCTCGGCGACTTCGTCGTGCAGCCACCGGAATCCGTCGGGCGGCAGCGGCGAGCCGGTGGTGGCGACGCACTTCACGCGGGAGAGATCGAAGTCGCGGCCGGGGTGCACCTCGGCCTTCCGGCAGGCCATGACGTAAGCGGCCGAGGTGCCGAAGAGTGTCGCACCGGTGCGCTCGGCGATGCGCCACTGGGCGGCCGTGTCGGGGTAGCCGGGGCTGCCGTCGTAGAGGACGACGGTGGAGCCGACGAGGAGGCCGGAGACGAGGAAGTTCCACATCATCCAGCCGGTGGAGGTGTACCAGAAGAAACGGTCCTCCGGGCCCAGGTCCGTATGCAGGCCGAGCTGTTTGAGGTGTTCGAGGAGAATGCCGCCCTGGGACTGGACGATGGCCTTGGGCAGGCCGGTCGTACCGGAGGAGTAGAGCACCCACAGCGGGTGGTCGAAGGGGACCTGCTCGAAGACCGGCTCCTCGTCGGCGGAGACGAGGCCGTCCCACTCCAGGGCTCCGTCGGGGGCGGGGGTGCCGAGCAGAGGGATGTGCACCACCGCGCGCAGGGTGGGCAGTTCGCGGCGCAGCTCGGCGACGGTCTCCGCGCGGTCGTGTTCCTTGCCGCCGTACCGGTAGCCGTCGACGGCGAAGAGGACGACGGGCTCGACCTGCTGGAAGCGGTCGAGGACACTGCGGGCGCCGAAGTCGGGGGCACAGGAGGTCCAGACGGCGCCGACCGCGGCGGCGGCGAGGAGCGCGACGACGGCCTGGGGGACGTTGGGGAGATAGCCGCTGACGCGGTCGCCGGGCCGTACACCGAGCCGGCGCAGTTCGGCGGCGAGTGAGCCGACCTGGCGGCGCAGTTCGGCCCATGACACCGGGTGCGGCTCGTGGGTCTCGTCGACGTGGAGGAGTGCGGGGGTGCCGGCTCGTTCGGGGTCCGCTGCGGCGCGCAGGGCGTGCTCGGCGTAGTTGAGGGTGGCTCCGGGGAACCAGCGGGCGCCCGGCATGGCGGCGTCGGCGAGCACCGTCTCGTACGGGCTGTCGAAGCGCACGTCGAACCACTCGGCTGCGGCCTGCCAGAAGCGCTCGAGCTCATCGACCGACCAGCGGTGGAGCGCGGTGTAGCTCGCTACGGGGTCACCCGGCACCGCCCGTGGCGCGCCGTACCGGTCGGCGGCCCACTCCTGGAAGCGGGTGACCTGCGCGCCGGCGACGCGATCGGCTCCTGGCTGCCACAGCGGCTCCGGCTGCGGAGCAGGCGTCGGTGCGGTGTTCGCTGAGCTCATGGCACGGCTCCCGGGCTGTACGCGTTGGCTGCTCGGTTCGCGCCGCCTGGTGGGCGGCATGCCGCGCGCACGGGCGTCGGGGATCCCCTCGGCGGTTCGAGGGGCGTGCGCGTGACGCGGCTGAGCAGGACGATGCCATGTGATCGACTGCGGCACCAGGGCGGCCCACCCACATTCGGGGGGTGACGAGTGTGCCCCCACCACGGTGAACGGCAGTTGAACGTGCCCCGTACGGTCCACCGCCAGTGGCAGGGTGAGCAGCATGGATGCGCGTGAACTGGTGCGGTCGGTGAAGGTGCTCGGTACGGCGCAGGGACTGCGCTCGGTGCGCGCGGCGTGGCTGCGGCAGCGGGCCGATGCGGCGGGGCTGCCGAGGAGGGGGCCGGAGCGGGCGCGCGTGCCGGGGCTCGTGCAGGGCGCGGAGCCGCAGCCGGGGGGCGGAATCGTCCGTTTCACGCGCTCCTCCTTGCGGGTGCGGGTGGCGACGGGCGGTGCTGTCTTCTGCGGCTGGGACGGCGCAGGGCCGGAGCCGTCGTACGCGCTGGCGCGCGGCTGTCCGGCGGCCGACGCCCGCGCGGTGCTCGAGCCGGACAAGGACGGCGGCTGGCGGGTCGTCTCCGAGCGGGTGACGGTGGTGGTGTCGCGTCACGGGGCGGTGGAGATCCGTACGCCGGGCGGGGTGGTGCTGCGGCGGGATCTGCCGCCGCGCTGGTGGGATCCGGTCGCGGGTACGGAGGACGCCGGCACGCGCTGGGTGCAGCGGTCGGAGGTTCCGGCCGACGCGCGGTTCTTCGGTCTGGGCGGCCGGGCGTCGGGCCCCCGGCTGCGGGACGGCTCGTACCGGCTGTGGAACACCGACCCGGGGGGTGCGTTCGGGCCGGGCGACGATCCGCTGTACATCACCATGCCGGTGCGGATGGTCGTCGCGGACGCCGGCACCCATCTGGTGTTCCACGACAGTACGTGGGACGGGCGCGTGCGGCTGCGCGAGGGCGAGGAGGGGGCCGGCTCGGGTCACGACCGGCCCGGCTCCTGCGAACTGCAGATGGACGGCGGACCGCTGCGCTCCTGGACCGTGGTCGGCTCCCCCGCGCGCGTGCTGCGGGGCTGGACCGCGCTCACCGGCGCACCCGCGCTCCCCCCGCGCTGGGCGCTGGGACACCACCACGCCCGCTGGGGTTTCGGCGGCTCGGAGGAGGTCCGCCGGGTGGCGGCCGGCTACCGGGAGCGGGGGCTGCCGCTGTCCGCGCTGCATCTGGACATCGACCACTTCCGGGGGCACCGGGTGTTCACGGTGGACACCGAGCACTTCCCCGATCTGCCGGGGCTGGCTCAGGAGCTGCGCGCGGAGGGGGTGCGGCTGGTGTCGATCATCGATCCGGGGGTGAAGGCGGAGCCGGGCTATCCGGTGTACGACAGCGGGTCGGCGTCGGACGCGTTCGTCCGGGACGCGCGCGGCCGGGAGGTACGCGGAGTGGTGTGGCCGGGCGAGTCGGTGTTCCCCGACTTCACGGACCCGCAAGTGCGCACGTGGTGGGGCGGCCTGTACGCGGAGCGGCTGGCGCAGGGCTTCTCCGGCGTGTGGCACGACATGAACGAGCCGGTGTCCTTCGCGGCTTTCGGCGATCCGACCCTGCCGCGCTCGTCACGGCATGCCCTGGAGGGCCGGGGCGGCGACCACCGGGAGGCGCACAACGTCTACGGCCTCCAGATGGCACAGGCCGGGTACGAGGGGCTGCGCGAACTGCGGCCGCAGGAGCGGCCGTTCCTGTTCTCCCGCTCCGGCTGGGCCGGGATGCAGCGGTACGGCGGCACCTGGTCGGGCGATGTCACCACCGGCTGGCCCGGGCTGCGGGCATCGCTGGCTCTGGTGCTGGGGCTGGGGCTGAGCGGGGTGCCGTACTCGGGTCCGGATGTGGGCGGCTTCACCGGCTCGCCGTCCCCGGAGCTGTATCTGCGGTGGTTCCAACTGGCGGCGTGGCTGCCGCTGTTCCGTACCCACTCGGCGTTCTTCGCCGGGCGCCGGGAGCCGTGGGCGTTCGGGCCGCAGGTCCTGGAGCACGCGCGCGTGGCACTGCGCGAACGGGAGAGGCTGCTGCCGTATTTCGTCACCCTGTCCCATCTGGCGCAGCGCACGGGTGCGCCGTATGTGCGCCCCGTGTGGTGGGGCGCACCGCAGGACCGGGGGCTGCGCGACTGCGGGGACACCTTTCTGCTGGGCGACGCACTGCTGGTGGCACCGGTGCTGGAGCGTGGCGGCACCCGGCGGGCGGTACGGCTGCCGCGTGGCCGCTGGTACGACACGGCCACCGGGGAGGCCCACGAGGGACCGGGCCAGGTCCTGCTGGATGCTCCGCTGGGGCGGATTCCCGTGCTGGCGCGGGCGGGCTCGGTACTGCCCGTCGTGGCGGAGGACGGGGGCGTGGAGCTGGAGGTGTGGGCGCCGACGGCGGGCCGCAAGGGCGGCGGGCTGGTGATCTCCGATGCCGGGGACGGATGGGAGCGGGCCCGGGTCGAACGTTTCACCTCGAGGGTCGCGGACGGCGGGGTGGTCGTCCTGCGGGAGGACGGTGAGGAACCCGGGTATCCGGTGCGTGTACGGGGGTCGGCGGGCTGATCAGGGCACGGGCCAGGGTGCAGGCAGGTGGTCGTAACGGCCGTCGAACCAGGCCCGGGCGGCCAAGGTGTGCAGGGGGAAGACGAGTTGAGCCGGTCTTTCCAGGATTTCCCAGCCTTCCGTCTCGTCGGTGGGGACGGAAGGCGGGAGGTCTTCGGCGGAGAGCTCGGGGAACAGGCCGAAGATCAGCAGATGGCCGGCGGGCGAGCTGAGCGCGTCGGCGAGTCGTACCTGACCGGGGTCGGCGGGGATGCCGGTCTCCTCGCGGAACTCGCGCGCGACAGCGTCCCGCCAGTCCTCACCGTGATCGATGAAGCCGCCGGGCAGGGCCATCCCGCCTCGACCGGGTTCGATCGTGCGGCGGATGACGACGAGTCCGGTGCCGGTGCGGATGCCTGGGCCTGGGCCGCTGGCTGGTCCGGCGCCGGCGCCGTTGCCGGGCGTGCCCCGGACGGGCAGGAGGGCCACGGCGACCGGCAGGGGGTTGCGGTAGACGGTGTTGCCGCAGTCCGGGCACTGCCGGGGCCAGTTGAGGCCGGACGGGTAGGCGGCCCCGCAGGACGAGCAGTGGGACTGGGGTTCGAGGTCGGCCACGCGCGGACTGTATCCGCTTCCGGCCCCGTACACCTTCCCACGGGCCGGTCCGCCTGATAGATCCAATGAGCATGTCACGACTCCCTGCCGCACTCCGCGCCCTGGCTCTCACCGCGGCCGCGCTGATCGCCGTCACCGCCGCTCCCCCGGCGGCCACGGCCCGGGCGAAGCCGGAGCCGAAGGCGCCCAAGGAGTTCGTCGCCCTGCGGGACGTCGACCCGACCATCCGCGAGGAGATGCGCTACATCACACGGCACAACTTCGTGGGCGAGCCCATCGACGGCTACCGCCAACCGCTGTGCATCCTCACCGCTCCCGCGGCGAAGGCGCTGCACACAGCGCAGAGGGCGCTGCTGCGCCGGGGCTATTCGCTCAAGGTGTACGACTGCTACCGGCCGCAGCGGGCGGTGGACCAGTTCGTCGACTGGGCGAAGGATCTCGACGACCGGGCCATGAAGGAGGAGTTCTATCCGCAAGTCGACAAGTCGCGGCTTTTCGCGGACGGTTACATCGCCGAGAAGTCGGGGCACAGCCGCGGCAGCACGGTGGATCTGACGATCGTGAAGCTGCCGGCCCGCCCGACCCGCCCGTATGTGCCGGGTGAGCCTCTCGTCCCCTGCTACGCACCGCAGAAGGAGCGCTTCCCCGACAACTCCGTCGACATGGGCACGGGCTTCGACTGCTTCGACACCCTGTCGCACAGCATGGATCCGCGCATCAAGGGCAAGCAGCGCGCGAACCGGCTGCTGCTGAAGAACACTCTGGAGAGCCGGGGCTTCGTCAATCTTCCCGAGGAGTGGTGGCACTTCACCCACAAGCCCGAAGTCTTCCCCGACACCTACTTCGACTTCCCGGTGTCACGGCGGTCGCTTCCGGCGCCGCACCAGGTTCTGGTCCGGCCGATCATGTGATGGCCGCAGGGTTGGGTCGTTGTGAATGTCGCGACGGTCCGGGAGAAGCGGAGGGGGTCGTCGAGCCACGGGAAGTGGCCGGCGTCCGGCTGGACGGCCAGTTCGGCCTGGGGGAACATCTCCGCAATGGCAGCAGCGACGCGGGGAAGCGGGCCGCTGTCCACGTCACCTGCGAGAACCAGGACCGGCGCGTCCAATACGGCAAGAGCGGCGCGGGTTGCGGCAGGATCGAAGGCACCGGAGGACGCGTACATCTCCGCGGCCTCCGCGTTGCTCTGTTCAACGTCGGACGCGGCGTGTGCCTGAGCGGCTGTGTCCCAACGGCCGTAGAAGAACGGGGCAAGGGCATCCCAGTCGGCATCAGTCGCGGAGCCGGCCCAGACAGCTTCATAGGCATCGTGCGCGGCCCTGAACCAGGGCTCAGCCGTGCGCAACGCGGCCGCCTCCCGGCGGTGCTCTTCAGTGAAGTCGACGCCCAGGGCGCGAGCACGGGCGGTGATCAGAGTGAGGGAGCGGATGCGCTGCGGGTGCCGGGCCGCGTAGAGAATGGCGAGATCGCCGCCCGCCGAGTGCGCGAGAACATCGACGCGGTCCAACCCGAGGTGATCGCGGAGTGCCTCGACGTCGGTGACCTGCCGGTCGCAGCGGTACGTCGCCGGGTCGGCGGGGATACCGGAATCGCCGGTGCCACGCAGGTCGAGCATGACCAGCCGGCGTTGCCTGGACAGTCCACCGAGATCTCCGAGGTATGCGGCAGCGCGCATGGGTCCACCGGGCAGGCAGAGCAGCGGCTCGCCCTCGCCCACGACGTGATAGGCGAGTTCAGTCCCGTCGAGAGCGGTGAAAGCAGGCATGGCGCCATCCTCATCACCGCGTGACGAGCGCAGCAAGCGGTTTACGCCCATGCCGGCCGGGATCGGCGGCACATGGCCTGGAGCGGCTCCGCGGTCCGGGACTCATGTGGGTCCCGGACCGCCCTCCCGCTTGTTTCGGGCGCCGAGCAGCCGTGGCCGGGTCTCTCTGGTTCGCCGCGCGGTCGGCGTACCGGGCCCGCCGGGAGCCGGTCCGGACCCGCCGCGGGTGGACTCGTATCCCCCGGTGTGCCCAGGTGCTGCCCCGCCGACCGGTCTACGGTCCGTCAGGGGCCACCGGGGGGGCGGGGGTGCGGAGCGGCACGGTCGGAACGTACCGGCCGGCGGCCGGGGACGCCGGGGTCAGGTCCTGGTGGATGGCTCGGGCGGCGCCCTGGATGGTTTCGATGCCGTAGTTCATGGTGCGGCTGTCCTGGGAGAGGACGACGATGCCGTAGTCATGGCCGCGGCCGGTGAAGGCACCCATGCTGTGCACCCGCCACGCGTGCGTGGAGCGGGGCAGCCAGCCGTTCTTCACCGCGATCGTCGCCGTGCCCGGGGCTCCGGCGGGGACGCCCCAGCGCTGCCCCGGGACGACCTGGTTCATCAGGTCGAGCGCGTAGGCACGCGCCTGCTCGTCGAGGACCGGGTTGCTCGCGGTCAGCAGTTCCAGCAGTTTCAGCTGGTCGCCGGCGGTGGTCCGAGTGAGGCCCCATTTTCCGTCCGTGCCCGGAACCGTGCTGTCCATCCCGGCCAGGCGCAGGAAGCGCTCGATGCCCGCGGTTCCGATCTGCCGCCAGAGAGCGGAGGTCGCGTCATTGTCCGAGGTGGTGATCATCGCGTGGGTGAGTTCCAGCTCGCGCGGCGTGAAGACGCGCTGCTCCTCCATGGCCTGCCGCAGCAGCGCCCCCAGGACAGCGACCTTGACCACACTCGCGGAGTCGAAGCTCCGGTCCGCCGCGAGCGTGCACCGGGTTCCGGTGCGGCGGTCGTACAGCGCGGCGGCCGTGGTGCTCTGCCGTCCGCTCAGGGCCGCGGCGACGTCCTTGGACAGCCGGTCGGCCAGCCCTGGCTGCTCGGATGTGCACAGGACCTGCGGCCCTGCGGCGGCCCCCCGGGCCGCGGTGCTCACGCCCGCCGCGGCTGCCGGGCCCGCCGTCGCGAGTACCGCGGCGAGCGAACCGGCAGCCATAGCCGCAGGCAGCACGCGCGCCGCGGTGCCGGATATCAAGGGTCCACGCATATGGCTTCCGTCCCGTTTCGTTCCGCTTTGCCCTGTGCGGCCGCACCGACCGGCCCATCTCGCGGATTCAGCCACCCGACCATAGGGGACGGCGACGGAATTCTTCACTGTTGTCCCGCACGGCACTACGGTGCGGCCATGACGCAGCAGACGTTCACGTCGTACGAGGAGTTCTGGCCCTACTACGTGGCCATGCACTCCAAGGCGGCCACCCGCTGGATCCATCTGACCGGCACCCTGACCGGACTCACGCTGAGCGCATACGGCCTGGCGCGCGGCCGCAAGCGCTACCTTCCCGCGCTTCCGGTCATCGGTTACGGCACCGCCTGGCCCGCCCACTTCCTCATCGAGAAGAACAACCCCGCCACCTTCGGGCACCCCCTGTGGTCGCTGCGCGGCGACGCGCAGATGATCCGGATGATGCTCATGGGGCGGGATCACGAGCTGGCCGAGACCGCCGCCAAGTGGCTCGCCGAGAACACCTGACCGTGGCACACTTCTGAGGCACTCCTGACGTACCGTCAGGTCTGATGCCGGGAGGGGCCTTGCCGCGTACGCGTACGCCCGTGGTGACCGGTTGGTTCAGCAGCGGCCACGGGAGCGGTCCGCCGGACGCGGCCGGCGCCGAGGACGCGTTGTCCGCCGCGGACGCCGAGGGCTTCCGGCTGCTCGGCACCCGCTGCACCGCCTGCGCCTCGGTCTTCTTTCCCCGGGAGGACCACTTCTGCCGCAACCCCTCCTGCGCGGGAGCCGAGTTGGCCGAGGTCCCGCTCTCCCGGCGGGGCCGGGTGTGGTCCTACACCGATGGGCGCTACCGGCCTCCCGCGCCGTACGTCTCGGACCCCGCCCGGGAGTGGGAGCCGTACACGCTCGTCGCGGTGGAACTGGCGGCCGAACGCATGGTCGTACTCGGCCATGCGGCGCCCGGGGTGACCGTGGACGCTCTGGCGGTCGGCATGGAGGTCGAGGTGGTCCCCGGCGTCCTGAGCGAGGACGAGGAGCGTGTCTGGACGACCTGGCACTGGCGGCCCGTGGGCGAGGGCCCGGCATGAGCGGCGACGTCGCGGTGCTCGGCGCCGGAATGCACCCCTGGGGCAAGTGGGGCCGCAGTTTCGTCCGTTACGGCACCGCCGCCGCCCGCGCGGCACTCGCGGACGCCGGGCTCGGCTGGCAGGACATCGACTCCGTGGTGGGCGCGGCGACCGTGCGAGGGGGCTACCCGGGCCATGTGGCGGGCGCGACGTTCGCCCAGGCCCTGGGATGGCAGGGCGCCCGGGTGACGAGTGTGTACGCGGCCTGTGCCTCCGGCGCGCAGGCCTTGAACACGGCGCGGGCGCAGATCCTGGCGGGGATGGCCGATGCCGTGCTGGTACTCGGCGCGGACGCGGCACCGAAGGGCTTCTTCGCCCCGGCGGGCGGGGACCGGCCCGACGATCCGGACTGGCTGCGCTTCCGCGTCCTGGGCGCCACCAACCCGGCGTACTTCGCGCTGTACGCACGTCGCCGTATGGCCCTGTACGGCGACACGGCCGAAGACTTCGCCCAGGTCAAGGTGAAGAACGCGGCGGCAGGTGCGGCGAACCCCCATGCCCGCTACCGCACGGCGGTCTCGGCCGAGGACGTGGCCGCCTCCCCGGTCGTCGCCGAACCGCTGCGGCTGCTCGACATCTGCGCCACCTCCGACGGCGCCGCGGCACTGGTGCTGTCCGGCATGGACTTCGCTCGCCGGCACGGCGTCCGTGACCCGGTTCGTATTCGAGCCGTCTCCACCGCCTCGCCGCACTACCCGAGGACGGTGCTGGACCTGCCGGACATCGCCACCGACTCGGCTGCCGCCGTCGAGCCGTCGCCGGAGGCGTTCCGGGCGTCGATCGCCCGCGCAGCCTACGAGGAGTCCGGTACCGGACCGGAGGACCTCTCGCTCGCCGAGGTCTACGACCTGTCCACCGCCCTGGAGCTGCAGTGGTACGAGGACTTGGGCCTGTGCGGGGCGGGTGAGGCCGCGAAGCTCCTCCGTGAGGGCGCCACGGCGCTCGGCGGCCGGCTCCCGGTCAACCCGAGCGGCGGGCTGGCCTCCTTCGGCGAGGCCGTCCCCGCCCAGGCCATCGCCCAGGTCTGCGAACTGACCTGGCAGCTGCGCGGCCAGGCTGGTGACCGGCAGGTCCGGGAAGCGCGGGCCGGAATCACCGCGAACCAGGGGCTGTTCGGGCACGGATCGTCGGTGATCGCCGTCCGCTGAGCGCCCCCCCGGGGCCTGGGTGAGGACCGCCACGACCGGGCGCCGGGCGGCTCCGGTGCGACGACGCGCGCTCGGCTCTGCCGCGGAACGCGCGGGAGGATCCCCTGCGCGGACCACCGGCGCACGGCCGGGTGGTGGGCGGCCGAACGGGCAACGGCAGGTCCGGCGGCGGTGGTGGGCGGCCGGTCGGCGACAGCGGGTCCGGCGGCGGTGGCCGTCGCGCGTACTGCGCCCTCACCCGGCACCACCCGCCTCCGCAGCCCCTACCCTCCGGAAGGGAGCGTGAACTCCGCGTGAACCGTGCGCCCGCGCACGCGAGTTGCGGCCATCATGCTGGTGTGCCCTCCTGGACGGACCATCTCCGCTTCGCCTTCCAGCCCGTCGTGAACCTCACGACCGGATCTGTGGCGGCCCTGGAGATACTCGCCCGCCCGGAGCGGGGGGACGTGCTCACCCAGGCACGCCGCAATCCCGACCTCGACGGGGAGCTCGCGGCGCTCGCCGTACGGTCGGCGACCCGGCTGGAGACCCTGCTCCCGCTGCACGTCAACGTCTTCGCCGGGACGGCCGCGGACCTCGGCGGGCTCGCCTCCCTGGGCAAGGCCGTGCGCGACAGCGGAAGGCTCCCCTGGGAAGTGACCGTCGACCTCGGCGCCCCCTTCACCCATGTCCCGTGGCCGGCCCTGCTGTCGGCCGTGGCGTCCCTGCGCGACCAGGGCTTCCGGATCTGCGCGGACGGTGTCGGCGACGGCGACCTGCCGCTGCGGCTGCTCGCCGGGCTCTCCCCCGACCTCGTCAAAGTCGATGCGTCGGTCGTGGCACGGCTGCCGGAGGACCCGGGGTACCGGGCCGTGGTCGCCGGGCTCCGCCGGTTCTGCGACGACTCCGGCGGTCAGCTCTCCGTCGAGGGCGTGGAGACCGAACTGCAGTACGCGGCAGCGCGCGAGACCGGCGCGCAGCTCGCCCAGGGCGACCTCTTCGCGCCTGCCGCGCGTCTGCCCGCCGCCGATGTGTACCGCCCGGCCCCGCCCCCGTCGGTGCCCGCCGGACCGTCCGGACCCACCAGGCCGTTGGTACTGGAGTTCCTGCATCCCGCCGCGCTGCTCCCGGTGTCCGCCTCCGCCGGGGACGTACGGGCGCTGCTCACCGCATCCCCCGAAGTGTCCGGCGTGGTGCTGGTCGACTCCGCCGGGGCGCCCGTACGCACCGTGGACCGGGACCGTTTCCTGCTCTCGCTCTCCGGGCGGTACGGGCACGCCCTGTATGCGGACCGCCCGGCGGTGCGCCTCGCCGACCTGCCCCGTACGGTCGGCACGCACGCGACGGCATGGCAGGTGCTGGACGTGGTGGCGGCCGACGAACGCAGCCGCACCGGCGACGACGTGACGGTCGTCGACGGGAAGGGCCGCTGCGTGGGCGTGGTGCACCTCGCGGACATCGTCCGGGTGCTCGCGGAGAACCGCGTGGAGGAGGCGGCCCGGCTCAACCCGCTGACCCGGCTGCCGGGTTCCGACGCGGTCAACTCCGAGGTGGACCGGCGCATCGCGGACGGCCGGGAGTTCGCGCTGAGCTGGCTGGACGTGGACGGATTCAAGCAGGTCAACGACGGGGCAGGTTTCGCGGCAGGCGATGAGCTGATCAGGGCGGTGGGCCGTACGCTCGCCGAGGCCGCCGCCGGGCGGCAGACATCGCGCGTCGGGCATATCGGCGGCGACGACTTCCTGCTGCTGGCCGACCCGGACGCGCTGGAACCACTGGCCTCGGCCGCACTGGACGCCCCCTGGTCGGTGGCCGGGATACCCGTCACCATGTCACTCGCCACGGTGCTGTGCCCGCCGGGCAGCGTGGCCGACCACCACCAGGCCGCGGCCTGCCTGGCCCCGCTGAAGAAGAGGGCCAAGGCGCTGCGCGGGGCGAGTTGGGTGCTGGGCCGGCCCGGGTCCCTACGGCACGAGGTACGGCGGGGAACCCTCGCACGCGTGCCCGGTCCCGGAAGCGCCGCGGGCGCCACCGGTGCCGTCCGCGGGGTGCCCGCCCCCGGTTAGATCCTGTCCTGCCGTCCCGGCTGGTACTACCTGTCCCTGCGGTGTCGGCGTGCCCACGCGCGCGTGCGAGGGCCGCGGGGCACCCTCACAGCCGTTGCTGTACGCGACCTTGACGCTCTCACAGCACCGGTGAACACTGCCGGATGTCAGTCGGCGTCGCCGCACCCCGGCCACCGGCCCCGCAGGTCACTGCCAGGCCGAACGGCCCACCACCCATGGGCGATTCCGCTGTGCCGGCACGCTCGTCGCGCGGCCGCCGGGGCGGGCTCGGAACCCCCGCCGCCGGCGCTCCGCGGGCACGGGAAACGCACCCTGTACGGAGGACCGGGGCGAGCACCCCCGGCGAGGGCCAAGGAGCCGCAAATGGAATTCTCCCATGGGGACATATTCGTCGGTGAGGTCATCGGCACCGCGATCCTGATCCTCTTCGGCGCCGGTGTGTGCGCCGCTGTCACGCTGCGCCACTCCAAGGCGCGGGCCTCGGGGTGGGTCGTCATCGCCTTCGGCTGGGGCTTCGGCGTACTGGCCGGGGCATACACGGCGGGGCCGCTGTCCGGAGGCCAGCTCAATCCGGCCGTGACCGTCGGCATCGCCGTCGACACCGGCGAGTGGGACCAGGTGCCGCTCTATCTCCTCGGCCAGATGGTCGGCGCGAGTCTCGGCGCCGTACTCGCCTGGCTGGTCTACTACGCGCAGTTCGGCGCCAACGAGGAGCCGACGCTGGGGATCTTCTCGACCATCCCGGAGATCCGTAACCCGGTCGCCAACCTCATCACCGAGATCATCGCGACGGTGGCCCTGGTACTGCCGATCCTGGCGTTCGGACTGACCGAGGGCCTCGGCCGGTCCGGCACCCAGACGCTGATCGTCGCCTTCCTCGTCGTCGGCATCGGACTCTCGCTCGGCGGGCCCACCGGGTACGCCATCAACCCGGCCCGCGACCTCGGCCCGCGGATCATCCACGCCGTACTGCCCATCCCCAACAAGGGTACCTCCGACTGGAGTTACTCATGGGTGCCGGTAGCGGGCCCGCTGATCGGAGCAGTGCTGTCCGGCCTGATCTTCAACGCAGCTTTCTGAGCCCTCTGAGTCATCTGAGCCCTCTGAGTCAGGAGACGTCCATGACGGACACGTTCGTCGCCGCAATAGACCAGGGCACCACCTCCAGCCGATGCATCATCTTCAGTCAGGACGGCGCGATCGTCGCCGTCGACCAGCGCGAACACCGGCAGATCTTCCCCAAACCGGGCTGGGTGGAGCACGATGCCACCGAGATCTGGTCCAAGGTGCAGGCGGTCGTCGCCGGCGCGCTCGGCAAGGCGGGGCTGCGCGCCGACCAACTCAGCGCGCTCGGCATCACCAACCAGCGCGAGACCACTGTGCTGTGGGACCGGGCGACCGGCAGACCCGTGCACAACGCCATCGTGTGGCAGGACACCCGGACCGCCGCGCTGTGCAACGAACTCGGCGGCTCGGACGGGCAGGACCGGTTCCGGGACGCGACCGGACTGCCCCTCGCCAGCTACTTCTCCGGGCCGAAGGCCGCCTGGCTGCTCGACAACGTCCCGGGCCTGCGCAACCGGGCCGAGAGCGGCGAGATCGCCTTCGGCACCATCGACTCGTGGCTCATCTGGAATCTGACCGGCGGCACGGACGGCGGGGTGCATGTCACCGATGTGACCAACGCCGGCCGCACGATGCTGATGAACCTCGAGAGTCTGCAGTGGGATCCGGCGATCCTCCGGGCGATGAACATCCCCGAGGCCGTACTGCCCGAGATCCGCTCCTCCTCCGAGGTGTACGGCACGGCCGTCGGCCGGCTGGCGGGAGTCCCCGTGGCCTCCGCGCTCGGTGACCAGCAGGCGGCGGTCTTCGGCCAGACCTGCTACGGCGTCGGCGAGGCCAAGAACACCTACGGCACCGGCAGCTTCCTGCTGCTCAACACCGGCAACCGGCCCGTGCCGTCGAAGAACGGCCTGCTGACGACCATGGGCTACCAGCTCGGCGGTGAGCAGCCCGTCTACTGTCTCGAGGGCTCGATCGCCATCACCGGCGCGCTGGTGCAATGGTTCCGCGACCAGCTCGGCATCATCACATCAGCCGACGAGATCGAGACCCTCGCGGCGAGCGTCGACGACAACGGCGGCGCGTACATCGTGCCGGCCTTCTCCGGCCTGTTCGCCCCGTACTGGCGCTCCGACGCCCGTGGTGTGGTCACCGGCCTGACCCGGTACGTCACCAAGGCCCACCTGGCGCGGGCCGTCCTCGAGGCGACGAGCTGGCAGACGCGCGAGGTCGTGGACGCGATGTACCAGGACTCCGGTGTGCAGATCACCACGCTGAGGGTGGATGGAGGCATGACCGCGAACGGGCTGCTGATGCAGCATCAGTCGGATGTGCTCGGCGTGCCGGTCATCCGGCCGGTGGTCTCCGAGACCACCTGCCTGGGCGCGGCGTACGCGGCCGGACTGGCCACCGGCGTTTGGCAGGACCTGGACGAGCTGCGGGCGCACTGGCAGCGCGACCAGGAGTGGACGCCGCGGATGGAGGCGCAGGAGCGCGAGCGTGAGTACCAGAACTGGCGCAAGGCGGTGGAGCGCAGCTTCGGCTGGCTCGGGGAGGGCGAGGTGTAGAGCGCGGCCCCGCACGGAGCCGGCCCCGCACGGTGCGCGCGGCTCGTACCCCGACATGGGGTACGGGCCGGACGCGTGCGTCAGGTGGTGGCGGGCAGCCGGCGGGCCGCCGCGGTCTCCATGGCGTGCTCGACGACGGAGACGAGCACGTCCTTGGCGGAGTCCCGGTCCCGTGCGTCGCACAGGAGCACGGGGACGCCGGGGTCGAGGTCGAGGGCGTCGCGGACGGTTCCGGGTGCGTGCCGCTCGGCCCCGTCGAAGCAGTTCACGGCGACGGTGAAGGGGATGGCCCGCCGCTCGAAGTAGTCGATCGCGGCGAAGCAATCGCCGAGGCGGCGGGTGTCGGCGAGCACGACCGCGCCGAGGGCGCCCTGGGCCAACTCGTCCCACAGGAACCAGAAGCGGTCCTGGCCGGGGGTGCCGAAGAGATAGAGCACCAGGTCCTCGCGGAGTGAGATCCGGCCGAAGTCCATGGCGACGGTGGTCGTGCGCTTGGCCTCGATCCCGTCGGTCGAGTCGACCGGCCGGCCCGCCTCGGTGAGGAGTTCCTCGGTGCGCAGGGGTCTGATCTCACTGACCGAGGCGACCAG
This sequence comes from Streptomyces sp. NPDC004647, assembly GCF_040609575.1. Taxonomy (NCBI): domain Bacteria; kingdom Bacillati; phylum Actinomycetota; class Actinomycetes; order Kitasatosporales; family Streptomycetaceae; genus Streptomyces; species Streptomyces sp. NPDC004647. The sequence continues at coordinate 16,759 of NZ_JBEXKU010000051.1, forward strand.
CGTCGTCTTGCCGACACCGAAGCCGCCCGCTACGAGGATCTTGAGCGTCACCGGTTCGACAGAGGGCTTTCGGCGTTGCTCAGAGCGCCCGAAGACCATTGATCTCTTCTCCTGGTCTACCATTTATGCAGTTCAGAGGCATTCTTGGCTCTTTGGGACCGGTAAACGGCCGATACCAGCAAGGGAACAGTACAACGGGACCGCCGGGCAACTCCCGTGCGGTATGGCATCGTTGCCCGTCCCGCGCCGATCAAGGACTGCGGTTGCGCGGCGGCCTACCGGGCCCTGACCGCCGCACGGTCCCGTTCCGGTGGTCAGGGGACGTTCCCGTTCCTTCCCGGTGAACAGCCGGCCGACCGCCATCGCCACTCACTACGCCGAATGTGCCCGCATTCCATTGCGCCGAGCGGGTGGTCGTATTGATGGCCTTCCGCTCTTTCATGAGGCAGGGCACCCGATGACCGAGACCGGACGAGAAATGCCCGTTCAGCCGGGAATGCTGCCCGGAGATGTCCGGGCATACTGTGCGGATGCCTGCGCAAACGAGAATTCCGGCACTTATCCACCAGACGTGGAAGGACGCGGACGTACCCCCGAAATGGAGGGGGTGGGCGGAGTCCTGGCAGCGGCACCACCCGGGGTGGGAGTACCGGCTGTGGACCGACGCGGACAATCGCGCGTTCCTCGAAGAGCATTACCCGTGGTTCCTGCCGATTTACGACGGCTATGCCGAGGCGATCATGCGGGCGGATGCCATCCGGTACTTTCTGCTCGACCATTTCGGCGGGCTGTACGTGGATCTGGACTTCGAATGTCTGCGGCCGCTGACCGAGATCCTCGCCGGACGCGACCTCGTGCTCGGTTGCGAGCCCGAGGCGCACACCCAGTTGCTGCTGGCCCGGCGTCGTGGTTTCGATCGCATCGTCGGCAATGCCTTCATCGCGTCACGGCCGGGCCATCCCTTCTGGGCGCACGTGCACCGGCAGTTGGTCGGTGCGCACAGAATGCCCAGCACTCTGGACGCCACGGGCCCGTTCTTCCTCACGCGCGCCATCGGATCCTCCCCGGACCCCGGTTCCGTCACGGTGCTCGCCTCGGAATTGCTCTATCCCGAGGTGAGTCCTTACGCGACACGGCTGTTCGGACCGCAGGATGTCGACCGGGACCGGGCCTACGCCGTACACCACTGGGCCGGCAGCTGGACTCCGGACACCACCTGGACACCACGGACATCCACGGGCAGGAGGGTCGGATTCCGGGCGAGCCAGGACATGCAGGCCTTCGCCGACGGCGTGATCGACCTGGACGCCCAACGCCGGCGGTGGGCCGCCGGGGCACCGGCACCCACGGTGTCGTGTCTGATGGTGACCAAGGACCGCGCGCCGCTGGCGCAGCGGGCGATCGCGTGCTTCCTCGCACAGACCTATCCGAACCTGGAACTGGTCGTGCTGGACGACGGCACCAGCGACAGTCTCGAGCGGTACGTCCGGGGCCTGGGCGACCCGCGCATCCGGTTCCACCGTCTCCCGCCGGACGGGCTGCCGCTGGGAGCCCTGCGCAATGTCGCGGTGGAGCGGGCCACCGGGGCGTATGTGTCCCAGTGGGACGACGACGACCTCTACGACCCGGAACGGATCGACGTACAGATGGCGGCGATCCTCGCGCTGGGCGCCGAGGCGTGCTTCCTCGCCAGGGAACGGCTGTGGTGGCCCGCCCGGCGCAAGCTCGCGCTCTCCTGCGCGCGGCTCTGGGAGGGCTCCATGGTGTGCGCGAAGGACGGCATGCCGCGCTACCCGGAGCAGCGGCGGGGCGAAGACACCCCGGTGGCCGAGCAGTTGGCGCGTACCCGTCGGGTCGTCTCGGTGGACGGCCCTGAGCTGTACACCTATGTGTTCCATGAGAACAACACCTTCGACGCGGCACACTTCGCGCGGCACTTCGATGTGGCGACCGATGTGTGTTCGGAGGCCGGATACGCCGAACAGGTGCTGGCGATGGCGAACCGGCTGCCGATCGATCCGAGGGATCTCGTCCACGCCGAGACCGGTCCCGGCGCCACCGAACCGCCCGAGCCACGGGTGTGCGAGCCCGCGCCCGTGCCGTCGAGCGAGCGGCCTCCGATTCTGGTACTCACCCCGGTCAAGGACGCGGCCACGTTCCTGCCCGGCTACCTGGACGACCTGCTGGGTCTGGACTACCCGCGCGAGGCCGTCTCCCTCGGCCTGCTGGAAGGTGACAGCCGGGACGGCACCTGGGAGATGCTGCAGCGCGCTCTCCCCGAACTGGAGGCGACGTACCGGCGCGTCACGCTCGTACGGCAGGACTTCGGCTTCCGCTCGACGGGTCCCCGCTGGGAGGCGGGCATCCAGCGGGAACGCAGGTCGGTGCTGGCCAGAGCGCGCAACCATCTGGTCGCCCGTGCCCTGGCCGACGAGCAGTGGGTGCTCTGGCTCGACTGCGACGTGACCGGCTGCCCGCCCGACCTCGTCCAGCGCCTGCTCGGCGCGGGCAAGGACATCGTCGTCCCGCACTGCGTCACCGAGCCCGCCGGGCCCACGTACGACCTCAACACCTTCGTACTGCAGCCCAGGGCCGGTGCCCTCAACTGGTCGCAGTGGATGCGCGACGGGATCCTGCAGCCCCCGAAGGGATTCGGCCGGATTTATCTGGACGAGCTGCGTGCGCACCACCTCATCCGTGTCGACTCGGTCGGCGGCACCGCACTCCTGGTACGTGCCGATCTGCACCGCGACGGCCTGGTGTTCCCGACCTTCCCCTACCGGCAACTCATCGAGACCGAGGGGATGGCCGCGATGGCCCGGGACATGGGCACCGCCTGCTGGGCGCTGCCCAATCTGGAAGTGCTGCACCCCCACCACCCGGCGGGGCTGCTCCATCACCCGGGCGGCCCCTCGGAGGTGCCGCACAGCGGGGCGGTTTCCGCTCCGGGATAACGCTGTACGGGGCCCGAGCGCGTTTGTTCAATTGCGCGCTCGGGAGGCCCGGAATTCAGCGGTGCCACCTGGTTAGGCAGCATGGAGTAACTGCTTTGGACGCGTTATGTGCGCAATTTTACTGTGAGCCCACTGCCCCACCGTTGGGCTGGCCGGTATCGCAAACCGGTCCCGGCTCTCAGAAAAGAAAGGCGCCATCGTGAAAACCCGCCTCATGACCTCTCTGGCCCTTCCCGCCGCCATGGCAACCGCCGGACTTCTCAACACCGCGGAAGCGGCGTACGCCAGCTCCGTCGTGGACAAGGACGTATCGGCAGGCACGCACGAGAAAGCGGACCAGAGCAACGGACCGGTCTGCCCGCCGGTCGGCAACCTCACCTTCGTCGACTACGGGAACGGGCAGTGCTGTCCGCCGGTCGGCAACGTCACCATCGTCGACTACGGCAATGGGCACTGCTGCCCGCCGATCGGCAACGTCACCATCGTCGACTACGGCAACTGGCAGTGCCCGCCCGTGGGCAACTCCGTCTTCTTCGACTTCGGCCAGCCGCAGGTCTATCAGTTCGAGCGCCTGGAGGAAGCGGTGGAGTCGGTCGTCGACTAGGCCGGGAGCACGGCAGGGCTGTGTCCGGGGCCCGCGGGCATCCTGAGGGGCATCGGACACAGCCCGGCGGACGTACGGGGCACCGCGCCACAAGCGCCTCCGCACCCTCACCTTGCCATCGCCTCGCAGCAGCAGCAGCAGCGCATCGATCCACCGTTCCCCTCCCGTTCGAAGCGAAAGACGGCACATGAGTCACCCATCCAGCCCCGCGGTCTCCGTGATCATCCCCTGCCACAACTACGGCCGCTATCTGCCCCAGGCGTTGGACAGCGTGCTGGCCCAGACGTTCTGTGACTGGGAGCTCGTCATCGTCGACGACGGCAGCACCGACGACAGCGCGGCGGTGGCCGCCTCCCTCGTCGCTCGGCACCCCGACCGCCGCATCCGTCTGCTCGAGCAGGCGAACGCCGGAGTCTCCGCCGCGCGCAACACCGGCATCGCTGCCGCCAACGGCCGTTACATCCTGCCACTGGACGCCGATGACGTGATCGCCCCCACCATGCTGGAGAAGACCGTCGCGGTCCTGGACGGCGATCCGGACGTCACCATCGCCTCCACCGACCTCTTCGCCTTCACCGAGGACGACCTGCCTCCGCAGGTCATGCCGCTCCCCGCCTACAGCAGGGAACTGCTCCTCCAGCGGCTCATCATGTTCTACTGCTCGCTCTACCGCCGCGAGGCCTGGGTGGCCGTGGGCGGCTACAACGAGGACATGCGCGCCGGAGAGGACTGGGACTTCTGGGTCGGCTGTGCCGAACACGGTTTCGATGCCCACCACATCCACGAGCCGCTGTTCGGAGCGCGCAACAAGGACACCGGTCTGCATCTGGAAGCCGCCGAGAACGACTTGGCCATCCGAGCGCGGATCGTGGCCAACCATCCGGGGTTGTTCAAGCCGGTGACCCGCGCATGGGCGGAAGCCGTACTCCACCAGGACACGGACAGCTGGCTGGGCGATGAGCGGGTGCCCGACGACATCCTCACCCGGGCTGCCGAGATGGACCAGTTCCTCCAGTCGGTCATGGCCCTGCAGCGCACAGCCCGCTTGCAGTACCACCACATCCAGCGTCTGGAGAAGGCTCTGACGGACCGGAGCGGTACGGCTCCCGGCGGGATTCCCGCTCCGGAGAGGGGGCAGACCCCGGTCGCCCGTTCCACGGTGTGAGGCGACCGCCGGCACCAGGCTCCGACGGGCCCGCTCAGAGCGCCCGCAGCCCGCTGATCACCTCACGCAGAATGCTCTCGTCCGGAAGTTCCGCCGGCGGTACGGGACGGGTTACCCGGACCAGTTCCGCGTCGATCAGGTCGCCGATGAGGACCCGGACGACCCCGATCGGAAGATCGAGGCCGGTCGCGATCTCCGCGACGGACTGCGGTGTGTCCCGGCACTGGCCGACGATGTCCAGATGCTCCGGGGACAGCGTGTGGTCGCCGGCGCCCGGGTCGCCGGCGAAGCCCCCCGGGGTATCCGTCCTGTCCAGGGCGACGACCACCGCGATCAGGTCGAGCTTGTCCCTTGTCCCGCTGCGCGTGCGGCCGCGCGTCATGGCGTAGGGCCGTACGACCGGTCCCGCGGCGTCGTCGAACCACCGGGCCGGATCCCGCCCTTGACCGCTCATGAGACCCCCGTCTCCGCTCATGGCCGCCCGTCACCCTCCGACGGTCGGGCCGGACCTCGGCGCGGCCCCCAGGTGCACGCCCACCCGCTTGACCATCAGCGTCATCTCGTACGCGACCTGACCGATGTCGGAATCGGCGTCGGCGAGCACCGCGAGGCAGCTGCCGTCGCCCGCGGCGGTGACGAACAGGAACGCGTCGTCGAGCTCCACGACGGTCTGCCTGACCTTGCCCGCCTCGAAGTGGCGGCCCACGCCCTTGGCGAGGCTGTGGAACCCGGACGCGACGGCGGCCAGGTGCTCGCTGTCCTCCCGGGTGAGGTCCTTCGACGCGCCCGTGGCCAGGCCGTCGCCGGAGAGCACCAGGGCCTTGCTGATGCTGCTCACGCGCCCGACGAGCTCGTCGAGGAGCCAGTTGAGTTCACCCGCCGCGCTGGTCGAGGCGTTGCGAGCCGTGACGTTCGGTGCGTTCATCGACCGTTCCCCTCAGATGTCGTTCCTGGTGCGATGTCCCGGGCAGTCCCGGCGGATTCGGCGTCCTCGCCGGTGTGGGCCCGGCCGCGCTGCCAGCCACGCTGGAGGGAGGCCATCCGGGACCTCACTTCCTCGGCGTCGCGCTCGGGTACCTCAGCGTCGGACCGGGAGTCCTCGTCGCCGAGGCGTGGTGCGGGCTCGGCCTTCAGCTGGGGCGCGAGACTGGCCTGCCGTACGCGGCGCGGCAGCCCTGCCCCGGACAATCCGGTGGACTCCACCGGCTCGGGCCGCTCCTTCGCCCCGCCCGGCTCCACTCCCCCGCGGCGCTCCCGGGCCTCGACCGGCCGGCCGTGGTCGGAGACCAGGACAGGCGAGCGGCGGCGGGGCAACGGCGCGGGGCCGAAGCCGTCGGCGCCGTTGTCGCGGGCCTGCTCGTGCTGCTCGCCCGATGCGGAGGCGGGGCCCTGCGCTGCCTCACGTTCACGGGTCCCGGAGCGGAAGATCAGGGCCTCGTCGTCCTCGTCGAGGGCGGTGAGCGGCGCTTCGAGCTCCACCGGACCGTCGAGCAGGGGCGCCTTCCGGCGCGCCGCGGACAGCGGGACGGGCACCTGGGCGAGCGCCGCGAGCTTGCCTCCGGGGATCTCGTGCTCACCGGTCTCCTCGCCGGTTCCCGAGCCGCCGGCGAGCTCGCCGCCCGATTCGGTGAGCAGGGTGGCGGGGATGAGGACGACCGCGGTGGTGCCGCCGTACGGCGAGGTCTGCAGCGAGACGCGTACGGCGTGGCGCCGGGCGAGCCGGCTGACCACGAACAGCCCGAGCCGGTCGGTGTCGGAGAGTTCGAACTCGGGGGTCTCGGCGAGCCGGAGGTTGGCGTCGAGGAGCGCGTCGGGCGTCATGCCCAGGCCGCGGTCGTGGATCTCCAGGGTGAAGCCGTTGGCGACGCGCTCACCGAGCACCTGGACGGCGGTGTGCGGGGGCGAGAAGACCGTGGCGTTCTCGAGGAGTTCGGCGACGAGGTGGGTAAGGTCGGCGACGGCGGGGCCGCTGACGGCGAGCCGCGGCAGCCTGCGCACCTCGATGCGCTCGTAGTCCTCCACCTCGGCGACGGCCGCGCGGACGACATCCATCAGCTGGATGGGCTTGCGCCACTGCCGGGAGGGAGCGGCTCCTGAGAGGATGACCAGGCCCTCGGCATGCCGGCGCATTCGGGTGGTGAGGTGGTCGAGGCGGAACAGGTCGGCGAGCTCCTCGGTGTCCTCGGTGCGCCGCTCCATGGTGTCGAGGAGCGTGAGTTGCCGGTGCAGCAGGACCTGGCTGCGGCGGGCCAGGTTGACGAAGACGTCGGAGACACCGCGGCGCATGTCGGCCTGCTTGACGGCGGCCTCGACGGCGGCCCGCTGGAGGGTGTTGAGCGCCTGGCCGACCTGGCCCGTCTCGTCCTGGCCGTACTGCAGCCGGGGGGCCTCGGTCTCGACGTCCACGTGATCGCCGGCCGCCAGCCGGCGCATCACGCTGGGCAGCCGTACGCCGGAGACCTCGTGCGCGTCCTTGCGCAGCCGGGTCAGATCGCGGACCAGGCCGCGGGCGATGCGTACCGAGACGATGAGCGAGACGAGTACGGCGGCGAAGCCGAAGACGCCCGCCACGGCGGCTTTGACGAGGACGCCCATGGCGACCGGCTGGACGCGGTCCCGGTAGCGGTGGCCGGCCTCGGTGCCCATCCGGTCGAGGTCGTCGAGGACCGTGCCGACGGCGGCCTCCCAGCGCTCACCGTTGATGGTCTCCAGACCCTTGGCGTGGCCGGCGTCGATCACCCGTTCCTCGGTGGACCGCAGGTCCACGGTGTCGGGCCCGTCCCAGTACTTCTCGAAGACCGCGCAGTCCTCGGCGGGGAGGTCGCTCAGACTGGTGGTGTAGAGCAGCTTGCGGTTGGCCACCAGGTCGGAGAAGGAGCGAAGGTCGCGCTGGTTCAGACTGCCGGCTGCGATGGCCGAGGCGAGCAGCGCGTCCTCGCGGGAGAGGGCTTCCCTGGCGCGGGTGAGGCCCACCAGCGCGCGGGCCTGCTTGTCCATCTCCACGTCCTGCAGGGCGTGGAGAGCGCTGAGGAAGTCGTAGCAGGGGTCGATGAGCTCGTTGTACGCGGCGAAGGCGCCGTTGCGGGTGATCGTGCCCTCTTCGACCTTGCCGCGCAGGGTGTCCAGGCCGTCCAAGCCGTCCAGGACGGCGGTCAGCTGCGAACCGGAGCCGGGCGGCAGATCGTCGCGCACGCCGTCGGCCGCGGAGTTCACGCGCAGCCGCTCCACGACCTTGTCGGTGGCGCGTTCCTGCCGGTGCAGCCGGGCCAGACCGTCCGAGCGGCGGGGGTCGGCGAGGTACACGAGGGTTTGCCGGCGCTCCTGCTGGAGCACCTGCACGGCGTCCTCGGTCGGATCGCCCACCGTGTCCACGATCTGGGCGACACCGAGCAGTTGCCCGGCCTCGCGGCCGGTGATCACTGTGGCGAAGGCCCAGATGGAGGTGAGGGACACCAGCGGCACCAGAAGCAGCCCCACGATCTTCCTGCGGATGGACTTCCCGCGAAAGCGCATGGCCTCCCCTACGTCAACCCCGGTACCCGGGGGCGGTGTTCCGTCAATAAACGGCGCGAGCCTACTACTGACCGGGGCACAACTCGAAGACCCGTCCGGACGTGCAGATGGACATACCGAGGCGTTTCATCGGCAGTTGTCCGTCGATTCCGGTACATCACAGCCTCACTCGTGGCCCACCAAACCTGCCGGGAACGCCATGTTCCGACCGGCGTTCGGCCGGAATTGCTCCCCTCCTGGGAACCTCCTTCCCCTTCCGTTCGTGATCCTGTTCAGAGGATGCGGGTGGAATTTCTCGTACGCCCCGCTTTTCGAACCAGTGCACGCCGGGCAGCCGACCCTTGGGCCGGATTCCTCGCACCCGGCATCGAGTAGTCCGCCTCGCGGGGGGAGTGAAGGTCAGATGGACACCGGACCGCGTTTTGACACCTCAGTACCCGCCGAATCCCGCGGCGAGGCGCTGAATCGCGACATCTACGCCGACTTCGGCAGTTCCGCGGGTTCCGCCGATGACGCTCGCCCGAGCAGCCGGCCGCCCCTGTGGACCGTGGAGCCCGCCGTCCGGCCCCGGTTACCCGATCCGGTCAGGGCGGCCGCCGTGCGGGCGGTCGTCATCGTCGCCGTGAACCTGATACAGGCCATGATCGCGTTCCTGTGCACGATGGCGGGCGTGTGGCTCGCCTTCCCCGCGGTGCTGAGTACGGTCGCCGGCACCGTGGTCGCCACGTGGAGCGTCCTGGACGTCTGGGTGACCCGGCAGGTCTGGAATCAGCGGCACGGCGTGGTGTCCATGCCCAGCAGTACCGCGCGTGCGCTGCGGCGCGAGCGGCGGCGGGCCCGGCGGGCAGCCCGTGCGGCGGCGCGGGCGCGGCCACGACGGCGGCTCTCGCAGGCTTGATCCATTCCCCTCCCACACGGTGAACATGTAGGTTCGGGAAGTGACGGCGCCTGCGGCAACTACCGTGGTGGCACCAGGAATTCGGACCACACAACGGGGGTACGCCGGCCATGGCGGTGCGCGAACAGGCCGTTCAACGACTCGAAGGAGCGCTCGCCGATCCGGGGTTCTCCTGGACCCTGTGCATGGTGGGTGAGGACCAGTCCCAGAAGTTCTCCCAGCTGACCGGCGAACTGCGGGCACCGTTCTCGCGCACGGGTGACGGCAAGCGCATCTCGTCCGGCTTCTCGTACTGGGGTGTGGAGTCCACGGTGGCGTGGGTGCACGCCTGCTCCGACCTCTTCTATCCCGTGATGCGGGAGAGCATCGAGTCCTTCACCCGGCGCTGGCAGCAGATCGGCAGCGGGCTGGAGGGGCAGCGCTACCACTACGTGAGCCTGGGTACCGGCACCGGGCACAAGGACCATACGGTCCTGGAGCGGCTGCGCCGGAACCATCCGGATCTGTGCTACATCCCCGTCGATGTGAGCCCGGAGATGCTGCGGCTGGGCCAGCGCGAGGCACTGCGCAACCTCGGCGTTCCCGCGGGCAGCGTGGTGCCCGTACAACTCGACTTCTCCGCCGGGCAGAACGTGATGGGGCTGCGCCGGCTGGTGGAGCGCCTGGTGGGCGACGAACCGGTGGTCTATTCGCTGCTGGGCAACACGCTCGCCAACTTCGAGGACGACACCGCGCTGCTGGCGCTGCTGACGGGGCAGCTGCTGCGGCCGCAGGACCGGTTCATGCTGGAGGTGGCGAGCACCGATCGGCTGGACGAGGACAGCGCGAGCGCCGCGGCGCGGGAGTACCGTGCGAGCCCGCGATTCGGCGAGTTCGTCACCAGCGCGGTGATGCAGTACACCGACCTGCAGATCGACATGGAGAGCGTGTCGTTCGACGCGGCCGTCGAGGACGACCGCGCGCTGCTGGTCAAGGTGGTGTACCGGAACCGTACGGGCGGGCAGCTGCGGCTCACCCTCCCCGACCGCAGCAGTGTGGAGTTCCCGGACGAGGACACCATCCGGCTGCTGACCACCCGGAAGTACTCCCGGGCGGGGGTGGACAAGATGCTGGCGGACGCGGAGGCGGTGGAGGTCGGCCGTACGGGCTCGGGCTTCAACGCCGCCTTCGGCGAACCGCAGTTCGGGATGGACCTGGTGCTGCTGCAGTCCGGGGCCACCGGGAACCGTCCGGTTCCTCCCCCGAACCCGTTCCGCTGACCGTGGCACTGCGGCCCATGCGGCGCTCCGGCTATTCGGTGCTGACCTTCGGCGCGCTCGCCCTCGCCCTCGGGGTCTGTGCGAGCTGGCTGGTCGCCGCGCCGTTCGACGGGAAGTGGGAGCCGGTCATCCAGACGCTGGCGCTCGTCGCCGCGATCAGCGGAGTGTTCGCGGAGCGGCGGGCGGCGGCGCAGGAGCGGGAGCGCCAGACGCTGCACGCGCTCGCCGACGAGCTGGTGAAGAACACCGGGATTCTGGACGACGCGCGGTTCCGGCCGCTCGACCCGGCCGGCCCGGTGCACCGCGTCTTCCCGCGTCCGGTGCTGTCGGCGACGGACGCGGCGCTGATCTCGGGCGTGCTGGCCGACCCGGCCCACAGCGGGCTGGTGGCGCTGCTGCACGAGTGGCGCGACACCGTCAACGAGCTCAACCGGCGGCTCGATCTCGCCGAGCTGCGCAGCTTCGTCGTCGAGGCGAAGAGCGCCGAACTGCTGCGGGTGGACCGGGACCTGCGCAGGGAGGACGGGCACCTGCACCGGGCGCGGGCCATCCGCGACCGGATCGAACGGCAGCTCCGTGAGCGGTACGGGGACGACGAGGGCGTCGCCGAGCGGCTGGAGGAACTCGCCGCGGCGCGCGGCGGGTCCTGACCGACCCCGGGCCGCTGTGGCGTACGGCCCTGCGGCGTCGCCCGTCGTGCCCGCGTGGACGCCCGCGACCATCGACCCGCGGTGCTCATGTCCCAGCCTTCGCGCCTTCGCACCGCAGGACGTCGAACCGCGGGCGTCGCGACCCCGCGGACGTCGAAGGAGAACACCGTGCCCATGACGTGCTCGACGTCACTGGGGCACACTGGCCCACGCCGTGGCGTGGCTGCACCGTAGGGACAGGGTCTTCTCCACCCACACCGTAGGGACGGGGTCTTCTCCACCCACCACGGCCGGCAGCCAGATCATCCCGCCTCACCGGCGTCAGTCCGCTCGGGACTCCGCGGTGACCGGCGGGCGCTTGAACATCCTGGTCGCGGTGATCTCGCCGTGCACCGTCTCCTCCGCCGCCGTCTGCTGCGGCAGGCCGGGGCGCAGATGTTCCTCGACGCTGATGTACTTCAGCCCCGCCCGTAGGTCCGCGTCGTTGCGCAGCCGGATCACCAGCGGGAACTCGGCGAGCGCCGTGGTGTCGAACAGGCCTGTGGTGTAGAGCAGCTGCACTCCCAGCGCGTCGGCGACGGCCCGCTGGAGCTCCAGCAGATAGGTGGCGTTGGCGCGGCCGATCGGGTTGTCCAGGAAGAGCGTGCCGGCGTGCCGGTGCTTGTCGCGGCCTCGGTCGTTGCTGCGCAGCGCGGCCATCGTGCAGTACAGCGCGATGGCCGCGGTGAGCAGCTGACCGCCGGAGAACACATCGCCCATCTGTCCGACGGGGACCCGTTCGGCGCGCAGCACGGCGTCGGGTTTGAGGATTTCCACCGCGATGCCCCGCGGCTGGAGGGCCGCCGCGACGCCGCGCAGCAGCAGCGACATGCCGTCGCGGCGCAGGTCGGAGTTCTTCTTCACGGCGGCGCGGGTCGCCTCGTCGATGACCTCGCCGAGCCGTTCCGTGAGTGTGGCCTGGTCGGGCTCCTCGAAGCGGATCCGCAGGAACTCCTGGCCCGACCACTCCCCCAGCCCCTCGGGGAGACGGGAGAGCCGCTGCGCGGAGCGGAGGGTGGCGAGCGAGGACTCCACCAGACCGCGGAGCCGGTCGACGATGCTGTCCCGGTTGCGCTCCAGCTGCGCCAGCTCGTCGGTGAGGACGCGCAGCCGGGGGGCGAAGGCCTCGGCCCAGGCCGCCGCGTGCTCGGGCAGGGCGGAGCCGGGCAGTTCGCGGATCTGCTGGCGGGCAGGGGTACGGACCTGCTCGTAACGGGTGGAGTTCGCGTGCCGGACGAGCACGTCGCTCGCTTCCCGTACGGTCGACTCGGCGGCCGACAGGTCGGTCGCGCAGCCGCGCAGCGAGCGCCGGGCCTCGGCGGCCGCCTGCCGCGCCCCGTCCAGACCCCCTCGGTACGCCTCGGGCCGCTCGGCGCCTTCGGTGCTCTCGGCGGGGTGGGCGGGCTCCCGGAGGAGGTCCCGCAGCAGCGTCGCCGTGTCGTCGAAGCCGCCTGCCGCGTCCTCGGCCGCCCGGTGGGCGTGCAGCAGCTCCGCGTGCGTGCCGCGTGCCGTCTCCAACGCGTCCGTACGGGCGGCGAGTTCGGTGGCCGCGGTGCGCCACAGAGTCTGGGCGTGCTCGGCGTCGGCCGGTACGAGGTCGTCGGGGAGCTCGGTGTGGGCCTCGCCGTCGGCGGGCGCCTGCCGCTCGGCCTCGCCGCGCAGCCGGCCGAGCTGCTCGCTGGCGGCGGAGGCGCGCGACTCCAGCAGCTGGACGAGCGATTCGGCGCGGGCGGCGGCCGCCTGGCGGGACGGGCCGTCGGCGCCGTCGGTGCCTTCGAGGAGCTGCGCGGCGCGGGTGCGGACCTTGTTGGTGAGCCGGTCGAGTTGGGCGCGGGCCGCGCTCTCGTCGCTCTCGGCCCGGGCCTGCTCGGCGCGCAGATCGGCTCCGACGCCGACCTTCTCGTAGAGCTGCGAGGCGGCGCGGTACGCCTCACGGAGTGCGGGCAGCGCGGTGCGCGGCGCCGGCGTGTCCGCGTCGGTGTCGGTATCGGTGTCGGTGTCGGCGTTGTCGGGTGCTCCCGCGATCTCGGCGCGCTCGGCCCGCAGGGCGCGGGCGGTGCGGCGGGCGTCGTCGGCGGCGCGCTGGGCGGCTCGCCGGTCCTCGTCCGCGGCGCGTGCCCGCTCCAGGCAGACCGCGGCCCGCTCTTCCGACTCGGCGGCCTCGTCGGCCAGTTCCCGCAACCGGCTCTGCCAGCCGGAACGCTCGCGCAGCCGGAAGGCGAGGCCGGCCAGGGCATCGGCGGCGCGCCGGGCGTGCTGCGCGGCTTCCTGCCGCTCGTCGCGGACCCGGGCCGCCTCCGCGGCGGCCTCGTCCGCCTCCGTACGGGCCAGACGCGCCTCCGCCGACTGCCGGCCGGCGGCGTCGGCGGCCTGGCGGGCGGCCTCCGCCGTGGCGGCGAGCTCAGCCAGGTGCCCGGCGGGGCAGCCGGTGCGCCAGGACGCGAGCCGCGCCGCCAGGGCGCGGTCGCCGGCCAGCCGGGCGGCGAGCGCCCGGATGTCCTCGTCCCGGGCCGTCGCCCGGGCCCGCAGCGACTGCCGCTCGTCGTCGGCAGCCCGTTCGTCGTGCATCGCCGGGTTCGGCGGTACGAGGAACACGACGGTGTCCGCGGCGCCGGGCGCGGGGGTGGGTGCCAGCAGCGCGGCGGCGGTGCCGACGGCCACGGTGGACCGCGGCAGCAGCGCGGCTCCGGCCAGGATTTCGCGGGCCCGGGCATGGGTGTCCGGGTCGGTGATGACGACGCCGTCGACGAGTTCGGGCCGGGCCGCGAGCACAGCCGCGTGGTCCGCGGGGTCGACGGCCTGGGCCAGGTAGCGCCAGCCCGGAAGCGCGGGGATGCCGTGCTCGCCGAGGTACTCGACCGCGGCCAGCACGTCGGGGCCCGGCGGGAGCAGCCCGCCGTCGCCGAGCGCTCCGAGGATCCGGGCGTCGTCGGCGGCCGCTGTGCGCAGTTCGAACAGCTGCCGCTCGGCGGAGGCGATGCTCTCGTCGAGCATGTCGCGCAGGGCGTCGGCGCTGCGGTCCAACTCGTCGGCGGTGAGGGGCCCTTCGGCGGCGGGGCGGCTGCGGCCGGGGGGTGTGGCGCGGCGGCTGCTCGGGTGCGTGCCCGCCCCATCCGCGCGGGGGGCGCCGCCATCGGACTGGGCCGCACCGGACTCTCCGCCACCGGACGCGTCGGTTCCGGACGCGTCGGTTCCGGGGGCGTCGGTTCCGGGGGCGATTCGGCCGTCCGTACCCGACCGGCGGCCCGCGAGTCCGCCGTCTCCCGCACCGTTCCGGGACGCCTCGTTCGTGTCGGCACCGCCCTCGGCGCCGCTGCCGTGACCTGCCTCCGCGGCGCCGGCTTCCGGCCGCTCCCCGCTGCCCGCGGGCCTGCCGTCGGCGCCACCCGGCTCTGGCCCGTCCGTGGTGTTGCCGTCCGCGCCGACGGGAGCCGCCGCAGCGTGCGCGGCGTCCGAAGACCTTCCGGCGGGGGCTCCCGGAGACGCGGGACGAGTCGCTCGTGCCGTGCCGGAAGCGGCCTCCGGCATCGGCGCTGCGGGCAGCTCGTCGGAGCCAGGACTACGGCTTCCCGGTTGCTCGGCCCCACCCCTCGTGGACGCGTTGTCCACCGACGAAGAGCCGTGCCCGTACCCCTCGCCCGCAAGGCCCCGGTCAACGCCGGGCGGGGCAGCGGCATTGCCCTCCGTACCGGCGCCCGCCGAGCCCCCGTCCCCCGCGGCACCGGAACGCGCGCCGTGCGATGAACCGCCCCCAGGAGATCCGTGCCACGCCGTACCGGCCGGTCCACCGGCGTCGGAAGCCGCGCCCGGCGCCGGTGCGTCCGGCCGGCCGGCGGAGTCGGGAAGGTCGTGTCCCGAGGCGTCAGCCGACGTACGGGCAAGGCCGGACGGGTCGGATGCCACCGGGTCGCCGCCAGGAGCCGGATCAGGGTCCGGCAGTGCGGCGCTGACGCCGCGCGAGGGTTCTCCGTCCGTCGCCGCGTGGGTGGCCGGGCCCGGAAACGGAGGTTCCGCACTGCGCTGGCGGGGCGGTGACACAGCCCCGGGGCGCGGGCCGCCGCTGCGGCGGGGCTGCGGTACGCCCGTGCCCGTCGGGTGCGGCAGGCTCAGCAGTTCGGCCAGCCGCTCGTCCTCACCGATGGATTCCGCGGTGCGGCGCTCCGCGATGTGGGCGGCTTCGGCGGCGTCGGCCGCGTCCGCGGCGCGGGCGGCGGCCAGTTCGGCGCGGGACTCGGCGGCTGCCGCCTCCTTGGCCTGCTCCGCGGTGCGCTGCGCTGCCTCACGGGCCGGTTCCCAGGCGGACACCGCCGACTTCTCGGCATCGCTCGCCGCCAGCGCGGCACGGACAGGATCGGCATCGGGCGCGGTGGGGGCACCTCCCAGCGATAGCTGGGGGACGTCGAGCCAGCCGGCCCGTACCGCCTCGGCGGTCTCCTGCTCGACCTCGGCGAGCCGCTGCCGCAAGTGCCCGGCCTCGCTGCGGGCGCGCTGTGCCTCGGTGGCTGCGGCCGTGGCGTCGCGGTGCGCGGATTCGCCTGCCGCCTGGAGGGCGGTGGAGCGCTCCTCCTCCCCCGACGCCACCCGTTCGCCGTCCTCCGCCGCCGTGTGCAGGGCGCGTACGAGTTCGGCGGCGGCGGTGGCGCGGGCGGCGAGTGCCGGGGCGGCGTCCCGCTCCGCTTCCCGGATCGCGACGGCGACGCGCGCGGCTCGGTCGGCGGCGGCCCGGTGCCGGAGCACCGCCTCGGCCGCCTGCCAGGCGGAGAGCAACGTCCGTGCGTCACCCAGCTCACGGCGCTGGGCCGCGGCGGCCTTCTCGGCCCGGGAGAGCGCCAGAGAGGCGTTGCGGTAGGCGAGTTCGGCGGCGATCAGGGAGCTGCGGCCGCGCGCCTCCTCAGCCTGGGTGACGGTGTGGGCGGCCGCGGTGACCTGCTGGGCCAGGTCGGCGGCGCGCCCCCGCTCCTCCGTGGCCCGCGCGGACAGCCGCCGCGCGAGCGTACGGGTGCGGCGCTCGGCCCCGGCGTGCACTTCACGGGCCCGCTCGCGCTCGGCTGCCGCGTCGACGATACGGCCGAGGAGGTCGACGGAGCCCGCGGTGAAGTCCCGTTCGGCCATCAGTTCGGCTCTGCGGCCCAGCTTGTGCGCGAAGCCGTGGACGAGGTCGGCGAGTCCGTCGGTGTCACGCGTGTCGGTGACGGCGCGCAGCAGCAGGTCCGTGAAGTCGGAGTCGTTCTTGACGGCGAACAGACCGGCTGCCTCGCCCTCGTCGGCGTTCATCTCCCGCTGGTAGCGGAAGAGTTCGGGGTCGAGGCCGAGTTCGCCGAGGTGCTCGTTCCATCGCTCGTGGATCTCCTCCCAGACGACGTCGAGGTTGGGGTAGGCCTTGCCCGCCTCGGTGATGGCGTCGCGGAAGCCCTTCATCGTGCGGCGGCGGCCCTGCGCGCCGGAGGCGCCCTCGACGGGGGCCCGTACGGCGGTGGACTCGGCGACCGGCAGGGAGTCCAGGCTCATGCCGGGACCGGGCCGGAAGGAGTACCACGCCTCGGCGAACTTCCGCGGGTCGCCCGAGACCTGGCGGCCCCGCCACTCGCTGACCTTGCCGGCGACCACGCACTCCCCGGTGACGGTGTGCTGCCACTCCAGGGCGACATGCCCGCAGTCGTCGGCCAGCAGGAACTTGCGCAGCACTCCGGAGCTCGCCCCGCCGAGGGTGTTGCGGTGGCCGGGCAGCATGACCGAGAAGATCAGCTTGAGGAGTACGGACTTGCCGCCGCCGTTCTCCAGGAAGAGCACGCCCGCCGGGGCGGGGCGGCGCGGCGGGCCGGTGGGCTCGTCCTCGAAGAAGTCCGCCTGGGCCGGAGCGGGGCTGGCCACCGGCTCACCGACGCCACGCAGGTCGAGCACGGTGTCGGCGTAGCGCGCACCGGCAGGCCCGATGGAGTAGAGGCGGACCCGGGACAGCTCGTACATGGCGGCGGACTCTCGTTGTGGTCGTACGGGAAGACGATCAGGAATGGAACGGCAGGCCGGCGTCCGCGGCCAGGTCGAGGTCGTCGGTGTCGTCCGGCGGGAGCAGGGTCGCGGTGCCGTCGCCGACCGGGACGACGCCCAGCTCCAGCAGCTCGGCCATGGCGGCGCTGCCGGCCAGGTCGCGGACCTGGAGCTGATACCGGGCGGTGGTGCGGTACGTGCCGCCGGCGTCGTCCCCGGTGCGCTGCAGAAAGCCGGACTCGGTGAGGAACGCGACGGCCTTGCCGATGATGCCGGTGGTCGAACCGGCCAGCCGGCGCGCGTCCTTGGTGGCGCCGGTGGCGCTGCGGCGCGCGTAGACGCGCCAGGCCGCTTCGAGGCCGGGGGCGTCGCTGGCGGGGTCGGTGTTCTCGCCCTGTTCTCCGGCCCGCTCCTCCAGGCGGCGGCAGGCCTGGCGTACGAACGCCTCCACGCCGTTGACGGTGATCCGGCCGATGTAGCCGTCGTCCGCGAGATCCTCGGGACGCGGGAAGGCCATGGCGGCGACCGCGAGGTGGGCCAGTCCGTGCAGGAACCGGTCGGCGGAGTCGGGTGACGCCCGGCGCGCGTAGTCGCCCATGCGGACCGCGAAGACGGAGTCCTCGGCGGCGGCCACGGCCATGCCGGCGCGGGTGGACACCTCGAGGACGATCAGCCCGAGCCCGGCGGCGACCGCGTCGGCGAGCCTGGCGAAGGGGGGTTCGTCGCGGTGCCGCCGCAGCAGCTCGGCGTACTCCGCGTCGCGGGCGGGCAGCAGCTTGGGCTGGAGCCCGAAGGCGACGAGCCGCGCGGCGTCCGCCGCGTCCGCGGGCGTGACCGGTGCGGGGCCCGCCGCGCTCGGCGTGCCGTGGCCCGGCTCGCCCGCGGCGGACGAAAGGCCCGGCTGTGCCCTGTCGTCGGCGTCGTACTCGGTCACGGAAGAGGCTCCTTGCGGGGGACGGTCTCACTGGTCGCGCGCGTCGCACAGGATGCGGC
This sequence comes from Streptomyces sp. NPDC004647, assembly GCF_040609575.1. Taxonomy (NCBI): domain Bacteria; kingdom Bacillati; phylum Actinomycetota; class Actinomycetes; order Kitasatosporales; family Streptomycetaceae; genus Streptomyces; species Streptomyces sp. NPDC004647. Next base: position 34,822 of record NZ_JBEXKU010000051.1, read on the forward strand.
TTCGGCGGTGCCATGGCGGACGCGACCCGCGGATTCTCGGCACGCCGTACGCACTAGGCGGCCTCCGATCGGTCCGCCGCCATGCCCGCCGCGTCCAGGAGGGCCGTGCCGACGATGAGGTCGGCGCCGCCGAACTCCGGGTCGTCCAGCTCCGTGCCGTCGTCCACCGCGAACAACAGCCTTCGCTCGCCCTGCCGGTAGGCCGTACCGACCGGCGGGCTGGCGGCGTGCACCGCGAGCAGCGCGACCAGGTAGGGGAGTTCGGGGTCCCGGCGGCGGGCCTCGGCGAGCAGCCCCGACAGCCGGCGCGGGGCGTCGGGGGCGAGGTCGAGCAGCTCCATGGCGGAGGCCAGCTGCTCCTCGCTGAACCGGCTGTCGTCGGGGGTGGCGACGAGATCCGGCTCGGGCATCTCCGCGCCGAGGTGCTCGCGCTCGACGGGCGGCGTGAGGAGAAGGTCCACCAGGTCCCCGACCCGGACCGCGGACGGGGTGCGCAGCCCGGTCCCCCGGGCGAAGAAGGCGTCGGTGACCCGGATCGCCTGCTCGACCGGCAGCGGCAGTACGGGGGCGACGAGCTGACCGTAGAGGTCGAGGCCGGAGCGGGAGGCGGGGGCGGCGAACGCCTGCCGGTCCTGCTCGGCCCGGAACAGCGGACCCGCCTCCAGCAGCCGGGACTGCAGCTGTGTGTGGCGCCGGATGCAGTCCTTGACGATGTCGACGAGCTCGGCGGCGCGCCGCTTGTGCTCGGCCTCCTCGGCCTCGTCGCGGGCGCGGCGGATGTTCGTCAGGATCGCGTTCTCGTGCCGGTAGCGGTCCGCGACGTGGTCGAGTGCCTCGGCGATCATGTCCGGTACGGTGAGCAGCCAATCCACGGCGCGGACGTTGCGCCGGGTCGCGTCGAGGGTCCTGCGCAGGGTCTCCGCGTACTGGACCGTGCGGTAGCGGGCCTGTTCGGCGGCGAGCTGTGCGTCGGCCAGCCGTCCGCGGCTGATGAGTACCTCGAGCTTCACCTCGGCGGCGATCTGCGCGCTGGTCACATCGGTGTCGAGGGCGCCGACCAGGACGTTGACCGCCTCGTCGGTGGTCCGCAGATAGACGCTGCCGCCGTGGCCGGGTACCTCTTCGATCAGCTTGAAGTCGTAGTCGCGCCGGACGTACGCACCGTCCGGGCCGAACGTGCCGTAGACGGCGCGGAATCCGCGGTCCACGCTGCCGACATTGATCAGATTCTCCAGCACCCAGCGGGCCACCCGCTCGTGCTCGGCCACGGGCCGCCCCGGCGCCTGTGCCGCGACGCGCGGCAGCAGTCTGGCCACTATCTGCTCGTGGTCGGCGCCGGTGTCGAAGTCCATGTTGAGCGTGACCAGGTCGATGGCGGCGAGCGCCACCTCGGCCATCGCGTAGACCGTGTACTCGCCCGCGAGGTTGGCCTTGCGCACGTCCAGGTCGTGCAGCGGTGCGGTGCAGGCGAGCGCGCGCAGCCGCCGGGCCAGGCCTTCGTCGGCGGCCGGGCCCGGGGCCGGCCGCGCCGGCCCGCTGAACTGGGGCGGAACGGCGGCTGCTGGAGATGTCACGACGCACAGATTAGGTGGTCGCACCGACAACGGACGAAACGGCGCGGATCCGGGATCCGCGTCCTCGGTCCGCGCCCTCCTGCACGGTCCACGCCTGCCGGGCACAGCCGGTGGCCGCCGGCGCACGCCGTCCGTACGACGGGCTGCCCAGCGGGGCGGCAGGGGGTGCGGCGGGAGTGCGGGGCAGGACGGCACCCTGTCCCCCATCCCGCCCGGAGCGGTCAATGCGTGGCTCCTCCGGGGATCCGCAGATCGGTCCCGACGCTCGCCGCGGTCGCGGCGATCGTCCGCAGGCCCAGGGCCACCGAGCTCACGGGCAGCGACGGCTCGGCCCGGTCCACCACCTGTTCAGGGGCGTACGGGATATGGACGAAACCCCCTCGGAGGGCGGGCTTCCGGGTGGCGATCAGATGCGCGAGCCCGTAGAAGACGTGATTGCACACAAACGTGCCGGCCGTCTGCGACACGGCGGCGGGCAGTCCGGCCGCACGGACCGCCGCGACGCACCGCTTGACGGGCAGCGTGGCGAAGTACGCGGCGGGGCCGCCCTCGACGACCGGTTCGTCCACCGGCTGCCGCCCGGCGTTGTCGGGTATACGGGCGTCGTCGACGTTGATCGCGACCCGTTCGACGGTGATGCCGGGGCGGCCCCCGGCCTGTCCCACGCACAGGACGAGGCCGGGGTCCGTACGGTCCACCGCCGCCCGCAGCTCCTCCAACGCCGTACCGAAGGCACAGCTCAGCCGTACGGCCGTCACCTGCACGCCGGACGGCGGGTCGGCGGCGACCAGAGAGACCGCCTCCCAGGACGGGTTGACGTCCTCGCCGCCGAAGGGTTCGAAACCGGTCAGGAGCACCCGGGTCACGGGCTCCTCCTCAGAAGGCGAAAAGCGAGATGATGGCGACATTGCAGACCAGCAGTGCGCCGGCCGTGGGGATCTGTGCCTTGATCGGCCCGTACTGGTCCTTGAGTTCGAGAAGCGCGGCGGGCACCAGGTTGAAGTTGGCGGCCATGGGCGTGACGAGGGTGCCGCAGAAGCCGGCCAGCATCCCGACGGCGAGTACGACGGCCGGGTCCCCGTTCATCTGCTGGATGAGGACGGGCCAGCCGATGGCGGCGGTCATCACCGGGAACGCCGCGAACGCATTGCCCATGACGACCGTGAACAGGGCCATTCCGACGCAGTAGACGGCCACGGCGACGTACTTCTGCCCGTCCGGCAGCAGTTGTTCGGTGATCCTGCCGACCTGCGTGCCGACTCCGGCGACCTGGAAGATCGAGCCGAGTACCGCCAGCAGTTGTGGCAGCAGCAGCGCCCAGCCCATCGCCTCCAGCAGACCGCGCCCGGCGTGCAGCGGCACGGCCGCATTCCGCTCGCGCACCACGAACATGGCCACCACAAGGCCGGCGATGGCGCCGATACCGAGGCCGAGAATGGTCTCGCTCTCCGGTTCCAGGACCGGTTCGCCCGCTATGTGCCAGTGCTTGACGAGGGAGGCGCAGATCACCGCGACAAGCGGGATGGTGAGCGCGGGGACGAAGAGCTTGCTGCCGAGCCGGGCTGCCGAAGCGGTGCGCTGCTCACCGGTCGTGGTGCGCGGGGCGCCGCGTCCGGTGAGCCCGAAGCCCGCCAGGCAGACCATGGCGAGGACGGCGATCCCCAGCGGTTCAGCCGGAGCCTTCTTGTCCACGACCCAGGTGCTGTAGCAGAAGCAGAGGCCCAACAGGCCCCAGAATCCTGCGGTCCCGTACCGTTTGGGATTGGTGCGGTCGGCCGCCATCTGCACGGCCATGGCGAGGAACACGGCGCCGACGAGCCAGTAGAACCACTCGGCCTTGATCACTTGGCCCCCTCCGGGGTGCGGCTGCCGGCGGCAGTGGACGGGGCGTTCGCGGCGGTGATTTCGCGTTCCAGGGTGCGGTCCAGGCGCAGCAGCCGGGCCCCGTGGATCAGGAAGGCGCACAGGGCGGTGGGGATCGCCCACAGCGCCAGGCTCAGCGGCTCCAGGTGGGCGCCGTAGGTGGTGTTGACGAATCCGGTGATCAGCAGGATCGAGCCGATCGCGAGGAAACAGTCCTCGCCGAAGAAGAGCCCGACCGTGTCGGCGCTCGAGGAGTACGAGCGGATGCGCTCCCGCGCCCGCTCGGGCAGCGGCCCGTGGCGCCGTTCCGCGGCTCCCTCGGCCATCGGCGCGACCATCGGGCGGACGCTCTGCGCGGGTCCGCCGATGCTGGTGAGTCCGAAGGCCGCGGTCAGTTGCCGGAGTCCCAGATAGAGCGTGAGGAACCGGCCGGTAGTGAGCTTGCCGAGCCTGGCGATCAGCGTACGGGCCTGTTCCTGCAGCCCGTTGCGCTCCAGCAGACCGATGACCGGAAGGGTGATGACGAAGATCGTCACCGCCCGGCTGGAGGCGAATCCGTCACCGAAGGCCGCGAGAACCTCGCGTGGCGAGAGCTTGCCCAGCAGCCCGGTGACGATGCCGGCGACCCCCACCACCAACAACGGGTTGCGCCGCGTGGCGAATCCGAGGATCACCACGAGGACGCCAAGGAGAACGATCATGCGTCCCGCCTTCCGCGCACTGGACCTCACGGGGACGTGAGGAGACTGCACGGGAGGCTAGAGGATCGTTCAACGATCCGACAAGAGGGTGGTCCTGTGGAAAATGCGCGCGGTCACGCCTCGGAAACGCGCTGGGAATAGGCCTGGGACAACTGCTGTCGCGAATCCTCCAGGTAGGTGGCGAGCAGCCGCTCCGCGTGCGTCACATCACCGGCTCGCAGTGCCGCGAGAATCTGCCGGTTCCTGGCCAGATACGGCTCGTGGAAACGCCGCGGGTCGTCCATCGCATGGAAGACCAGCCGGAGTTCGGCCAGCACCCCGCGCATCAGCTCATCGGTGCGCGGGCTCTCCGCGAGGGCGACGAGTGCCTGATGAAAGCGGATATTGGCGGTCGAAAGGTCCTGCCAGGCCTGGTCGCGGGCCGCCTGCTCCCCCGCCGCGAGCGCCGACTCGACCGCTTCCAGCCGGAACGGCGGCTCCCCGAGCCCGCGCACCGCCGCGCACTCCACCAGCGCTCGCACCCGGTAGATGTCGAGCAGATCCTCGACGGTCACCACACGCACGAAGACACCGCGGTTGAGTTCGTGTACCAGCAGCCGCTCATGGGTGAGCAGCCGGAACGCCTCACGGAGGGTGTTGCGCGACACGCCCAGCGCCCCTCCGATGCTCTCCTCGGACAGCCGGGTGCCGGGCGGGAAGTAACCCTCGGCGATGCGGTCCCGCAGGATCGCGGCGACCCGCTCCGCGGTACTCGTACGCCCCAGCAGCACCCGGTCGGTCTCCAGCCCGGATGCCTCCGCGAGCCGCCGGTCGTCCTCCTTGGCCACGCCGCACCTCCCCTTTCATCCTGATCAGCCACGTATGAACAGCAGGAGTCAATCCCAGAACCGAAGGCGAGACAACACACCTCTTGTCGGATCGTTCAACGATCCCTATCTTTGGCCGGAGTGGCCGGCCGGCCCGGCTGCCCTCAGGGGGAGTGTCTCTACGGATACGGGCCGGCCGGTTCATCACTGCTCGGTACCACCACCCCCGGCACAACCATCCGGCACAACCGGCCGGCGCGCCCGGTACTTCTGGAACGGACACATATGACCGACCCGGTGATCGATCTGAACGCCGACCTCGGTGAGGGATTCGGCCGCTGGAGTCTCACCGACGACGACAGCCTGCTCTCCGTCGTCACCAGTGCCAACGTCGCGTGCGGCTTCCACGCCGGGGACCCGAGCACCATGCGCAGGGTGTGCGCAATGGCCGCCGAGCGCGGCGTGGGCATCGGCGCCCAGGTCTCCTACCGCGACCTCGCGGGCTTCGGCCGGCGCCCGATGGAGGTGCCGCGCGAGGAGCTCGCGGACGAGGTCGCGTACCAGATCGGCGCCCTGGAGGCCTTCGCCCGTGCGGCGGGTGCGCGCGTCAGCTACGTCAAACCGCACGGCGCGCTGTACAACCGCGCCGCCGTCGACGAGGAGCAGGCGGCGGCGGTGGTCGACGGCATCCGGTTCGCCGGTGCGGACCTCCCCGTCCTGGGGCTCCCCGGCTCCCGGCTGCACGCCGCCGCCGAGAAGGCCGGACTGCCGGTCGTCTCCGAGGCGTTCGCCGACCGCGCCTACACCGCAGACGGCACCCTCGTCTCCCGGCGCCTGCCCGGCGCGGTCGTCAGCGACCCGGCGGAGGTGATCCGCCGCTCCGTACGGCTCGCCCTGGAGGGCGTGGTGACCGCGCTCGACGGCGAGCACGTCGGCGTCCGTGCGCGCTCCCTGTGCCTGCACGGCGACACGCCGGGGGCGGCCGAGCTGGCCCGCGCCGTTCGTACGGAGCTGGAGGCGGCCGGGGTACGGGTGGAGGCCTTCGTATGAGGGCGCTCCCGGTCGGCGGGCACGGGCTGCTCATCGAACTCGGCAGCGGCGAGGAGGCCGAGGCGCTCCACGCCGAGCTGCTGCGCCGCCGCGCCCGGAACGCGCTCCCGACCACCCGCGAGATCGTGCCCGCCGCCCGGACCGTTCTGATCAGCGGGCTCGACGATCCCCGCCGGTTCGCCGCCGAGTTGGTCCAGTGGCACATCCCGCCGCTCACCCGCGGCCGGGAGAAGGCCGTGGAGATCTCCGTGCGCTACGACGGCCCCGATCTCGCCGGAGTGGCGGCCAGCTGGGGCGTCACCGAGAGCGAGGCCGCCGGTATCCACTCCGGCACCGAATTCCGGGTGGCCTTCTGCGGATTCGCGCCCGGCTTCGGATACCTCACGGGTCTGCCCGCGGACCGCCACGTGCCCCGCCACGCCACACCGCGGACCAGGGTTCCGGCCGGTTCGATCGCCCTCGCCGGCCCGTACACCGGCATCTACCCGCGGTCCTCCCCCGGCGGCTGGCAGCTCATCGGGACGACGGACGCCGTCCTGTGGGACCCGGCGCGCGAGCCCGCCGCGCTCCTCGCACCGGGCACCCGGGTCCGCTTCGTACCGGAGGACACCGGATGACGGACCGGGAGCTGGAAGTCCTGCGCGCCGGCCCGCTGACGACCGTTCAGGACCTGGGCCGCTCCGGGCATGCGCATCTGGGGGTGGGGCGCGCCGGCGCGCTGGACCGCGGGGCGCACGGCCTGGCCAACCGGCTGGTCGGAAACCCCCCGGAGGCCGCCACGCTGGAAACCACCGTGAGCGGCTGCGCCGTACGGGTCCGCGGCACGGTCACGGTCGCGGTGACGGGTGCGCCGTGCCCGGTCACCGTCGACGACCGGCCCGTGGCGTGGGGAGCCGCCGTACGGGTTCCGGCCGGGGCGGTTCTCCAGGCCGGAGCGGCGACCCACGGGCTGCGCAGCTACCTGGCCTTCGCGGGCGGTATCGCCGTCGAACCCGTGCTCGGCAGCCGCTCGACCGATCTGCTCTCCGGCCTCGGTCCGGAACCGCTGGCCGTCGGCGCGGTGCTGCCGCTCGGCGAGGCGAACGGGCCGGTGACGACGGCGGACGCGGGCGCCCTTCCCTGGCAGGCTCCCCCGCGGGAACTCGTGCTGCCCGTACTCCTCGGACCGCGCGACGACTGGTTCACCCCCGCGGCGCTGCACACCCTCGCCACCGGCTGCTACCAGGTGTCGTCCGTCAGCAACCGCATCGGGCTGCGCACCGCGGGGCCGCCTCTCGAGCGCTCCAGGGACGGCGAACTCCCCAGCGAGGGCATGGTGCTGGGAGCGGTACAGGTGCCTCCGGACGGCCGCCCCGTGGTCTTCCTCGCCGATCACCCGACCACCGGCGGCTACCCGGTGGTCGGCGTGGTCCCGGAGGCCCGTCTGGACGCGGCGGCCCAGGCCGCACCGGGCACCCCGGTCCGCTTCGTACCGGTGCGCCGCTGAACGCCGGGGCCGGCGGCCTCACTTCCCCTCCGGGCCGCCGAACCCGCCGCCCCCCGGCGTCCGTACGACCAGCACGTCCCCGGGAGCGACGTCGGCCGTGTCGCAGCCGGCCAGCGGTGTGAGCGTCCCGTCCGCCCGCTCGACCGCGTTGGCACCGAGCGCGCCGGGCTCGCCGCCCGCCATGCCGTACGGGGCCACCCTCCGGTGCCCGGAGAGCAGCGCCACGGTCATCGGCTCGAGGAAGCGGATGCGGCGGGTGACCCCGCAGCCCCCGTGCCACCGGCCGCGCCCGCCGCTGCCCTGCCGTACGGAGAAGTCCTCCACCCGCACCGGATAGCGCCACTCCAGCACTTCGGGGTCGGTGAGCCGCGAGTTGGTCATATGGGTCTGGACGGCGTCGGCGCCGTCGAAGCCGTCACCGGCGCCCGAGCCGGAGGCCACCGTCTCGTAGTACTGCACACGGTCGTTGCCGAAGGTGACGTTGTTCATCGTCCCGGAGCCCTCGGCCTGGACCCCCAGCGCCGCGTAGAGCGCGCCCGTCACGGCCTGTGAGGTCTCGACATTGCCCGCGACGGTCGCGGCCGGGTAGGTCGGCGCGAGCATCGACCCCTCGGGAATCCGGACCTCCAGGGGCTTCAGGCAGCCGCTGTTGAGCGGGATGTCCCGGGCGACGAGTGTGCGGAAGACGTACAGCACCGCGGCCATCACCACCGAGCTCGGCGCGTTCGCGTTCCCCGGCTGCTGGTCGGAGGTCCCGGAGAAGTCCAGGACGGCGGTGCGGGCCGTACGGTCCACCCGCAGCGAGACCTGGATGACGGCGCCGCTGTCGGTCTCGTAGCGGTACGAGCCGTCCTCGAGCCCGGCGATGATGCGGCGCACGGACTCCTCCGCGTTGTCCTGCACATGCCCCATGTAGGCACGGACGACATCCATCCCGAACTGCTCGATCATGTTCCGCAGTTCGCGGATCCCCTTCTCGTTGGCGGCGATCTGGGCGCGCAGGTCGGCGAGGTTGGCGTCCGGGGCGCGGGAGGGGTACGGGCCGGACGTGAGCAGGTCGCGGGTCTCCTGCTCACGCAGCCTGCCGTCCCGTACCAGGAGCCAGTTGTCGAAGAGGATGCCCTCCTCGTGGATCGTCCGGCTCATGGCCGGCATAGAGCCGGGGGTGAGCCCGCCGATCTCGGCATGGTGGCCGCGCGAGGCGACGAGGAACAGCAGGTCCTCGCCCGCCGCGTCGAACACGGGGGTGACCACGGTGACGTCCGGCAGGTGAGTGCCGCCGTGGTAGGGGTCGTTGATGGCGTACACATCACCGGGCCGCAGTGCGCCCTCGTTGCGCCGCAGCACCTCCTTGATGGACTCGCCCATCGAGCCGAGGTGCACCGGGATGTGCGGGGCGTTGGCGATCAGGTTGCCGTCGGCGTCGAAGAGCGCGCAGGAGAAGTCGAGCCGCTCCTTGATGTTGACGGAGTGGGCGGTGTTCTCCAGCCGCAGGCCCATCTGCTCGGCGATGGACATGAAGAGGCTGTTGAAGACCTCGAGCATGACCGGGTCGACGTCGGTGCCGACCGCCACCGTGCCGGGCCGCGGCCGGACGCGGGTGAGCAGGAGGTGTGCCTGTTCGTCCACGGTGGCCTGCCAGTCGGGGTCGACCACGGTGGTGGCGTCGTCCTCGGCGATGATCGCGGGCCCCCGGAGGGTGTCCCCCACGGCCAGCCGGGCGCGCTCGTACAGCCCGGTGTCCTGCCACCGCCCCCCGGTGAACATCCGCGCCGTCGCGACCGCGCGCAGAGCGCCGTCCCGCGCGGGCCCGAGAGCGGTGTATCCGCTCGTTTCGCCGGCCGCGCCGACGGCCTCGACCGACACCGCCTCGGCGACGAGGGGTTTGTCCATGGTGAACGCGTACCGCTCGCGGTGTACCCGCACGAACTCCTCACTCATGGCGGCGGCGGTTCCCAGCGGGACGGGGATGCTGGAGTCGGTGCCCGCGTAGCGCAGGTGCACCTGGGCCGAGGTGCCCACCGTCTCCCCCGGCACGCCGTCCGCGAGCAGCTCGTCCCGGGTCTGCCGGGCCAGCCCGTCGCACACCTCGTGGATCCGCGGCATCGCCGCCTCGTCCAGCTCGGTCTCGACGGACTGCTCGCGCATGGCGGTCGCGTCGGCCACCCCGATGCCGTAGGCGGAGAGCACACCGGCGAGCGGCGGGACGATCACCGTGTCGACGCCGAGGGCGTCGGCCACCGCGCAGGCGTGCTGGCCGCCCGCGCCGCCGAAACTCGTCAGGGCATAGCGGGTGACATCACGGCCGCGCTGCACCGAGATCTTCTTGACGGCGTGTCCCATGTTGAGCACGGCGATCTCGAGGAAACCGGCGGCGACGTCCTCGGGGCTCCGCCGGTCCCCGACCACCCCGGCGATCTCCTCCGCGAGGTCGGTGAACTTCCGGCGGACGATTTCCGCGTCGAGCGGCTGGTCGCCGCCGGGCCCGAAGACGGCGGGGAAGTGTCCCGGCTGCACCCGGCCGAGCATCACGTTGGCGTCCGTCACGGTCAGCGGGCCGCCGCCCCGGTAACAGGCGGGGCCCGGTTCGGCTCCGGCCGAGTCGGGGCCCACCCGGTAGCGCCGCCCGTCGAAGTGCAGGACCGACCCGCCGCCCGCCGCGACGGTGTGGATGTTCATCATGGGAGCGCGCATCCGCACCCCGGCGACCTCGGTGCCGAAGACGCGCTCGAACTCCCCAGCGTAGTGCGACACATCGGTCGAGGTGCCGCCCATGTCGAAGCCGATGACACGGTCGTATCCAGCTTCGGACGCGGAGCGCGCCATACCGACGACGCCGCCGGCGGGGCCGGAGAGCACCGCGTCCTTGCCCCGGAAGTGGGTGGCCTCGCGCAGCCCGCCGTTGGACTGCATGAACAGCAGCCGGATGCCGCGCAGTTCGGTGGCGACGTCGTCGACGTAGCGACGCAGGATCGGGGAGAGATACGCGTCGACGACCGTGGTGTCGCCGCGGGAGACGATCCTCATCAGCGGGCTGACCTCGTGGGAGCAGCTGACCTGGGTGAAGCCGAGCTGCCGGGCCGCCTCGCCGACCGCCTGCTCGTGGGCGCGGTGGCGGTAGCCGTGCAGAAAGACCACAGCGGCGCTGCGGTAGCCGTCGTCGTACGCCTCGCGCAGGGCCGCGGCCGTGGCGCCGAGGCCCAGTGGCCGTACGACGACGCCGTGCGCGTCGACCCGCTCCGGGACCTCGATCACGCGGTCGTGGACGGCTTCGGGGAGCACGATCCGGCGGTCGAAGAGCCGCGGCCGGTTCTGGTACGCGATGCGCAGCGCGTCCCGGAAGCCCTCCGTGACGACCAGCACGGTGGGTTCACCCTTGCGTTCGAGAAGGGCGTTGGTGGCGACGGTGGTGCCCATCTTGACGACCGCGATCCGGTCCGCCGGGACCGGCTCCTCGGGGCCGAGTCCGAGCATGAGGCGGATCCCGGCGACCGCCGCGTCCCGGTACCGCGCCGGGTTGTGCGACAGCAGTTTGCGGGTGACGAGTCGGCCGTCGGGCCGCCGGCCCACGACATCGGTGAAGGTCCCGCCGCGGTCGATCCAGAACTCCCAGCGTCCTGTCATCCGGCCATTGTCGCAGCGCTTCCCGCGGATTTCCGTGGAGCGTTCTGCGGGGCACGCCGTCCGCTTCCTCTTCCCCCGCCCACGCCGCGCTACGGGCCGGCGACGGACCGGCGCCCCGGCAGTCGGCATACGGGCTGGGCTCCGTGAGCGGGCACAAGGCTGCCCACCGCTTCCGGCGGGCACGGTCGTACGCGGGCCGAGGAGTCCTGGTCCCTGACCGTTCACCGTGCTTGCCATGCCCCTGTCATACCAGGGAAGCATTCGCCCCTTCTTCCGGCTGGCCTCGCAGCGGCTGCGCTGGGGCGAGTGCCGCGAGGGCGTGCAGGGCGGCGCGGTGGGAGCGTAGATCGAGGACCGCGGTGCTGCCCACGAGGCGGTGCCTGCCCTCAGCGGCCGCCAGCCGCATCAGGTCGGGCAGCAGATCACGGCAGCGGGCCACCACCCACCGGGAGCCGCGCGTGGCCATCCACCAGGCCTGGGCGGCGGCGCCGGGTCCTGCGGTGTCCGTCCCGGCGGACGGCGGAGGCGCGGCGGTGAGTCCGGCCTCGGTGAGCAGGGCGTGGAATTCACGGGCCAGGATCCGGTGCCCGAGCTCGTTGGGGTGCAGCCGGTCGACGCTCCAGGCGGCTCGGTCGGCGACCCACGGGGGGTCGGCCGCGTGCAGATGCAGCGCCTCGTAGCGCTGGGAGAGGGCGTGCACCACGGTGTTGACCGCCCGCATACGCCGGGCGAGCGGGCGCCCCAGCAGCGCGGGCAGCCCGAGCATGCGGCCGGGGTCGGGCAGACAGGCAGTCAGCAGCACGGTGCCGTCCCGGTGGAGAGTGCCCAGGACGGTGTCGAGATTGCCGGTGATCCGGTCGATGTCGAACGTGTCGCGCAGTGTGTCGTTCACCCCGACAAGGACGGACGCGAGATGCGGCCGGTAGGCGCGGGCGAGCGGGAGTTGTTCCTGCGCGACGTCCCGGGTGAGGGCTCCGCTGCACGCCGTGTTGAACAGCTGCCCGCCCTCCTCGGAGAGGCCGGTGGAGAGCAGGGCGGCCCAGCCGCGCCAGCCGCCGGGGGCGGGGTCTCCGACACCCTCGGTGAGCGAGTCGCCCAGGGCGGCGTAGCGGACCGCCTGCGGGAGGCGTCCGGCGGCGGTACGGACAGCTGCGCCGTCCGCCGCCGCACGCGCGCGTGCGGCGGCCGCCTGCACACCAGGAACTGTCCCGTGGCCACCGGGACCGCAGGCACCGGTTCCCTCGTTCGGCGAATCACCGAAGAGTGAGTCCCCGAAAGGTGAGTCCCCGAAGGGTGAGTCCCCGGAGAAGGGATCGCGCGGCGGCTCCTGAGGAGCGCCTACCGTGTCCACGGAGCCAGGTACGCCGCGCCCTGCCCCGCGCCCGCCGGGAACGGGCACCTCATCACGGGTCCGAGCCGTCGGCGGCTTCACGCGGCGGCTCCCCCTGCTCCGGCACGGCCCTCGGTCGTGGCGCGTGGGGCCGGGACCCTGGCGGCGCCACGTACGACAGTGGTGCGGTCCTCCACCCTGGGTGCGACGTCCCCTTCGTTCTCGCGGGACACGGACGCGTCGGCGCCGTGCGCGGCGAGGAATGCCTCGACGGCCTCGGACCATCCGAAGCGTTCGGCGCGTGCGCGGGCCGCCGCCCGGCGGTCCTGTTCCGGGCGGGCGAGGAGCCGTTGCACCGCGTCGGCGAAGGCAGCTCCCTCGCCGGGTGCGACGGCGCCGCCGGTGCCGACGATCGCGGGCAGGGCGGAACCCGCGTTGGCGACGACCGGCGTCCCACAGGCCATCGCTTCCAGGGCGGCGAGACCGAAGGTCTCCACCGGTCCCGGGGCGAGGCAGATATCCGCCGTGGCCTGGTGTGCCGCCACGTCGGCGAGTTCCGCTACATGACCGAGGAAGGTCACCGGCAGGCGCTCCGCACGCGCGCGTTCGGCCAGCCGCGCCCGCAGCGGACCGTCCCCGGCGACCACCAGTACGGCCCGGACCCCGCGTCTGCGCAGAACGGCGAGCGCGTCCAGCGCCGTACCGGGCCCCTTCTCGACCGACAGCCGGGAGCAGAGCACGAGCAGCACGTCGCCGGGGGCGGCGTACAGGTCGCGCAAGGAGGCGCTGCGCCGCTCCGGGGAGCGGCCGTCGAGGTCGACACCGAGAGGGGCGCGCACGATATTGCGCGCGCCGATCCTGGTGAATTCGCGCTCCGCCCACGCGGTGGTGCACACGACGCGCGAATAGGCCCGGGCGGTACGCCGGTTGAGGCGGTCCGCCGCCTGCCGTGCGGCGCCCTCCGGGACCCCCCACGTGCCCAGGACACCGTCGACGGACTCGTGGGAGACCATCAGGGCGGGTACGCGGACACGCCGCGCCCACTCCCCCGTCCAGCGCAGGGTGGTGCGGTCGGACACCTCCAGCCGGTCGGGGGCGAGCCCTTCCAGCAGCCGGGCCAGCCTCCGGCGGTCGGTCAGCACGCGATACCCGCCGGAGCCGGGGACGAGCGGGCCCGGCAGGGTGATCACCCGCCCCTGGGCGGTGAGTTCGTCCCGTTCCCGCTCGCCGGGTATGACGAGAACGGGTTCATGCCCGGCGGCACGGTAGCCCGCACCGAGTTCACGCAGGGCGGTACGGAGTCCGCCCGAGGCGGGTGTGACGAAGTTGGCGAGCCGGACGATACGCAGCGAGCCTCTCCGGGTCATCGGACCGGTCATGCCGCCACCGCCGTACGTTCGCTGAGCACCTCGGCGTAGTGCTCCAGGAGCCGGTCACCGATGGCCTCCCAGGTCCGCCCTTCCACGGCCGCGCGCCCGGCCAGTCCGTACTCCGCCCTGAGGGCCGGGTCGGCCACCAGGGAGCGCACGGCGTCCCGTACGGCGCCCGCGTCACCCGGCGCGACCAGCAGGCCCGTACGCCCGTGGTCGACCAGATCGAGCGGTCCGCCGGCTGCCGGTGCGACGACCGGCACACCGCTGGCCATCGCCTCCTGCACGGTCTGGCAGAAGGTCTCGTACGGCCCGGTGTGCACGAAGACGTCCAGCGAGGCGAAGATCCGCGCGAGTTCGTCTCCGGTGCGGCGTCCCATGAAGTGCGCGCCCGGCAGGGAGCTGTGGAGTCCGGGGGCGCTGGGGCCGTCTCCGACGACGACCAGCCGGACCCCCGGGAGTGCCCCGGCCTCGGCCAGCAGGTCGAGGTGCTTCTCCGGGGCCAGCCGGCCTATGTAGCCGACGAGCTGTTCACCGCCCGGGGCGAGCGAGCGGCGCAGCTCCGGGTCGCGCAGTGCCGGATCGAAGCGCTCGGTGTCCACTCCGCGCGGCCAGAGGCGGACCCGCGGCACCCCGTGCTCCAGCAGGTCGCGGACGGCGGAGGAGGAGGGGGCGAGGGTGCGGTCCGCGGCGCTGTGGACGGTGCGGATCCGCCGCCAGGCAGCGCCCTCGCCCGCGCCCACATAGGTGCGGGCATAGCCGCCGATGTCGGTCTGGTAGACGGCTACGGCGGGGATGTCGAGCTTGGCGGCGGCCGCCATACCGCGCACCCCGAGGACGAAGGGGCTGGCGAGGTGGACGACGTCGGCGCGGTGCGCCGCCAGCGCGGCGGCGAGCCTCCGGCTGGGCAGTGCCACCCGCACCTGCGGGTAGCCGGGGAGCGGGAGCGAGGGCACCCGGACGACGGGGCAGGGGTCGATGGACAGGCCATCGGGTCCGGTGGGGGCCTCGTGCGGCCCTGCCGGAGCGATCACCAGGGGGTCATGGCCGCGCCGGACGAGGTGCCGGGCGGTTTGCAGGGCGCAGTGGGCCACGCCGTTGACATCGGGTGGGAAGGACTCGGTGACGATGACGACACGCATACCCGAGTTGTCGACGCCCGGGACGTTTCCCCGGCCACGTGGATCTTTCCGCCGGGGGAACGTCCCATGAGCGTTTGACCGTTCGATGGCAGGAAGCATGGCCGAAGTGGGCGGATGAGCGGTGACGAAGGCCCATTTCTCCTACCGCTGCACCTGCCGCAAAGCCCGCCGCGCATCCTCCCGTGCACCGTACGACGTACGGCGCAGCGCGAGCCGGATCGCCGGAGGGAGCCCGGAGCAGCGCCACGGGCCGGGCTGCGAGGGGGAGGAAGGAAACAGGCCGCAGGGCCCAGCGCGGAGTGCCGCGGCCGCGTCAGACCGCGGGCATATCCGGCCCGATCCGGCTGCGGACGGCCGTCTGGACCTCCGCCTCCTCCGCGGGATCCGCGGCGAGCCGTCGCAGCTGCTCGACGACGCGGGTGTCCCCGATCGCCGCGTGCCGGGCGGCCAGCTCGCGCGTGCTCTCCTCGCAGTCCCACAGGCACTCGACGGCGAATCCGGCGGCGAAGCCGGGGTCGGTGGCGGCCAGAGCACGGGCCGCCCTGCCGCGCAGATGCGACGAGGAGGTCTCGCGGTAGATATGGCGGAGTACAGGCGCAGCGCAGGCGATCGACAGCCGGCCCGTGCCGTCGACGAGCGACCACAGCTCGCCGGCGTCCGCACCCTCGGTCCGTACGGTCCTGCGCAGCGCGGCGAGCACGCGTTCGGAGTCGCCGCGGCCACCCCGGCAGGCGAGCATGCCGGCGGCCGCCGTACCCACGGCGTCGGTGCGGTGCGCCCAGCCACGAGCGCGCTCCAGCGCGGCCATACTGCGCATGCGTTCGAAGGAGGCGATGGCGGCTTCGGCGACGACGGAGGACGGACTCGCCGCGGCGGCGTCCAGCAGGTCGAACGCCTCCGGATCCTGCTGTTCGGCCAGGAAGCGCAGTGCGGTGCAGCGGGCGCCGTCCGGCCCCCCGACGGCCGCGGCGACAATCTCCGGGCGGTCCTCGGGTCCCGCCACTGCGGTGAGACAGCGGGCCGCAGCGGCATGACGGGGCTGGGAGGGGTGCTGGTCGAGGCCCTGCTGTGCCCAGTCGAGGACCTCCCGGACGCTCCAGCCCGGCCGCGGCCCGGTGGGCCGGAGCTGGCGCTGCCAGCGGTCGAAGCAGCCCTGTTCCCGTGCGGCCCGCAGCCGGGCGGCGCAGGCCGGATCCTCCGTACTGTCGGCCCACAGCCGCCACGGGCGGGGTTCGAAGGCGTCCCGTACGGCGGCTGCCAGCTCGGCCTCGCCCTCGGGCGTGCGCGGGAATCTGGCGAGCACGGGGCCACCGAGGGCCCGCAGCGCCGCATCGTCGTCGCGGAGGGCGAGCTCGTCGAGCGCCCAGGTCCAGTTGCCGCCGGCGGCTGCGTAGCGGCGGAGAAGCTGCAGGGCGTCCTCGCGGCCGTAGGAGGCGAGGTGGCCGAGGACGGCCAGCGCGAGGCCGGTGCGCTCCTCCGCGGTGTCGATCAGGTCACCGGGGTGGAAGAGATGCTGTTCGATTTCGTCGAGTCCGCCGTCGAGCTCGAGGTGGAGCCGCGCGTAATAGAGGGAGCGGTTCTCGATCTGCCAGTCGTGCCGGGGGTCGTGCAGCACACAGTGGTGCAGCGCGGCAAGCGCCTCGGCGCGCGGCGCCGCGAGTGCGTGCAGGGTCCCGTCGCCGCGGCCTCGCTGGAGGAGGCCGAGCAGGGTGCCGCTGGGCGCTATGTCTGGATCGAACATGAGGTCAGCATCCGGTGCGGTGGGTTCGCTGGCAACGGGATTTCCGCTGACCGGCATCCTTGCCGGTGTCCACGGGGTCCACTCCTGGCGAACGGTGTGGGATTCCGTTGCCTTGCGCGCCGCAGCCTACCCGGACCGCGGCATTCCGCCGAGTCCGGGCCGCAGCAGCCCCGGGCGCCCCCGCGAGGGCCCCCAGGAGGGCCTGAGGCATATGCCAGAAGCACCGCCGAATCGGGTGTTGCCAAATCCCTTACGGGTCATCGCTCCCTGTGCAACAGTCGTAACCGGCCCCTTCCGTCAGAACTGGCCGCGCCTGTATCGGAGTACGTGATGCCGTCCCACACGTTTGCGGACCGTTCCGCCGCCCAGCCGCCCGAGCGCGGAGCGGTCGACGCACTGATCTCGCAGACCCGGCGATTGCGCGGCGGGGTCGACGCCGTACGGCGCGATGCCGTGTCGGACCAGGACGATCCACAGATCCGCTGGCAGCGTGCGCTCTGCGATCTCGCGGTCCACCAGCTCGACGATCTGGGGCAGCAGCTCGGCCAGCTGCGCGAGGGCCTGCCTCCCAACCTCGAGCCCGCGACCACGTCTCCCACCACCGCATCCGCGGGCACGGGGCTGTCCCTACCGCTGCCGCCGCCCGAAACCCGGCGGAGCGCGCCCGTGGGCCGCGTCGGAAGCGCCGAGTGGAATCTCCTCACCGACGAGGTCGACTGGTCCGACGAGCTGTTCCGGATCTTCGGCCGGTCCCCCGAGGACGGCCCCCTCTCCCTTGACGAGCTGCCCTCCTGGCTGTCCTCCGAGGACCAGCCGCTGCTGACCGCGATGGTCACCGACTGTCTGGTGGACGGCAGGCCGATCGACGGGGAATTCCGCATCGTACGAGCCGACGGCACGGTGCGGACACTGCACATGATGGGCGAGCCGGTGCTCGACGCCGACGGCTGCACGGCCTCGATGTGGGCTGTACTGCGGGACGTCAGCGAGCTGCGGCGCAGCCAGCGGGCTGTACGCGAGACCCGTGACTCGCTGCAGCGCCAACGGCATATCGCGCAGACCGAGCGCCGGGTTGCGGTCGAGCTGCAGGAAGCCGTGCTGCCGCCATGGCGCGGCTCCCTGCGCCTCCCGCACGGCGGTCCGGACTCCCTCGACCTCGCCGCGCACTATCTGCCCTCCGCCAGCAGCACCCTCATCGGTGGTGACTGGTACGACGCGCTCCCGCTGCCCGACGGGCAGACGCTGCTCAGCGTCGGCGACCTCACCGGGCACGGCGTGACCGCAACCTCCGGCATGGCCATGCTGCTCGGTGCGCTGCGCGGCATGGCGGTCACCGGGGCGGAGCCCGGGGCGCTGATGGGCTGGCTCAACCAGCTGCTCGACGCCTCCTCCCAGCCCGCCCTCGGCAGCGCCGTCTGCTGCCGGTACGACGCCCGTCGCCGGACGTTGGTCTGGTCGCAGGCAGGACACCCCGCCCCGCTGCTGTTCCGCAACGGGACGGGGTGCGCGCTCCGGTCCCCCGAGGGCGTACTGCTCGGCGCGACCTCGGGCGCCGTGTACGGACAGGCCGAGGAGCAGTTGGAGCCCGGTGACCTGCTGGTGCTGCACACCGACGGTCTCTCACCACGCGTCACCGGCGTCCACGACACCGACCCGGAAGATCGCTCCACAGGGGCCCAGCGGGTGCTGGACCTCGCGCCGCGGCTGTCGGCGGCCCGCAGCGCGCAGGAGTGCGTACGGATCGTGGTCGAGGAGTTGGGTGACGCCGAGCGCGAGGACGACGCCTGTGTGCTGGTCGCCCGGATCGGCTCTTCATGATGCTCCGGCCGACGGATTGCCGACCGGTTGAGTACCAACCGGTTGAGCGCCTCCCAGTTGAGTGCCTCGGCCCGACGAGTCTGTCGGCTCGTCGAGTCTGCCGGAGGGTATGCCTGTAGGCGACCCCCGGTGACCGGTCAACCGGGTTCAGTCGTTCGGTGCAGTCGCTGTTGGTCGAACGGATGCCGTGGGTTACACGGATGCGTTCCTGCCCTTGGCCATCCCCTTCGGCAGCGCCCGCTGGATCTCTTGCCTGAGGTCCTCGATGCGGGCGTAGCCGGAGAATTGACCCGTCAGCCGGTACATCTCGCGCAGCCGGTCCCAGGTGCGATGCGAGGAGGTTTCCCCGATCGACACCAATGCCAGCCTGGCGTACCGGTCGGCCTGCTCCGGGTCGTCGGCGATGAAGCAGGCCGAGGCCAGGGAGATGTAGTCGAAGATCTGCGAACGCTGGCGGCCGCCCTCGCGCAGCCGCAGGGCCTCCTTGGCATGCCGCTGGGCCGTGACGGCGGCCGATGGCTCGTGCTCCGCGAGCGTACGGAAGGCGAGAGCCTGCATACCGTGCAGATCCGCCTCGTCGAACATCTGCATCCAACTCGGCGGCGGGACATCGCCCTTGTCCGAGGCGAAGAGTTCCTCCGCCTCACCCAGCGTGCGCCGCATGGCCTGGCCGCGCCCCATCGACGCCTGCGCCCAGGCCTCGATGGTGTACAGCATGGCGCGGGTTCTGGGCAGGGTCTCCTCGCCCGAGCCGGACTTGGCCAGTTTCATCAGGTCCAGGGCGTCGTCGGGCCGGCCGAGGTGCACCATCTGACGGGCGGCCCGGGACAGGGCCTCGCCCGCCCGCGGCCGGTCGCCGCCCTCCCTCGCGGCGTGCGCCGCGATCACGAAGTACTTCTGGGCGGTGGGCTCCAGGCCCACGTCGTGGGACATCCAGCCGGCGAGTACGGCGAGATTGGCCGCGACCCCCCACAGCCTGCGCTGGAGGTGGTCGGGGTGATGGTAGGCGAGCATGCCGCCCACCTCATTGAGCTGGCCCACCACCGCCTTGCGCTGCAGCCCGCCGCCGCGGGCCGCGTCCCAGGCGCGGAAGACCTCGACCGAGCGCTCGAGGGCCTCGATCTCCTGCGACCCGACAGGGGCCGCCTCGTAACGGTCGAAGGTGGCGGAGTCGGCGGCGAGCGGATCGCCGGTACGGGGACCGTCGGCCGCGAGGGCCGGGTCGGTGTGCAGCCAGTCGTGCATGGCGCCGGTGAGTGCTGAGCCTGCGGCGAGCGCGGCGCCCGCGCCCACCAAGCCGCGTCGGTTGAACATGAGGTCCATTCCCGTGAATTCGGTGAGGACCATGGCAGTCCGTTCGGGCGCCCAGGGCAGTCCGTCAGCGGACTGCCGTAATCCCGCGCGCCCGTGCCGGCCGAACCCGAGGTCCTCGATGGTCACGACACGACCGAGTCGCTCGGTGAACAGGGAAGCCAGTACCTTGGGCACGGGATCGCGCGGCACTTCACCGGTGTCGATCCAACGCCGCACCCGGGAGGTGTCGGTCGCCAGCTGCAGGTGCCCCATGGCCGCCGCATGCCGGTTGACCAGCCTCGCGAGCTCTCCCTTGGACCAGCCGGCGAGGCCGAACAGATCCGCGAGTCGGGTGTTGGGTTCCTTGGTCACGTCAAGCCCCCAGGTTCCTCGGCTGAGTTGACAGTAACGGCCCGTCATGAGCCAGGCGACTATTCGCCAGGGTTCGCCAGGGTGCGCCAGATGGTGTGCCACCCGTAGGGCGGTGTCCTGTAGGAACGCGCCTCCCCGACCCGGAGGTCGGACCGCATTCCCCAGGGTGCGGGCCGTCCTCCGGCGCCGGGGGCGCGCTCAACTCGTCGGCACACGAAGGGATCTGTTTCGCCCATGTACGCAGCATCGTCCTCCGTGTCCGCCCCGCCCCGGCCGCACCGCCCGCAACAGCCGGGCGGAGGGCCGTATCTCGACCCCAACCCCGCAGCGCAGGCGGTGTACGGCGGCGGACGTACTCGGCGGGCGCCCGGGCTCGGCCCCCAACCCCTCAGCGGGAGAATCGACTTGTCCGGCCCCCAGGGGGCGCAGCTGCGCGCCGTGATCGCGTCCGTACACCGGATCTGTCCGGAGTTCAGCCCCGTGCAGGTGCTCCGGCGCAGCGGCCGCTCCGTGCTGCTCGTCGGCACCACCGGCCGCAGTACCGCCGTCGCCAAGTGCTTACTGGACCACTCCCCCGCCTGGTCCGAACGGTTCAGGCACGAAATAGCTGCTTACCGCGCGTTCGTCCGGCACCGCCCGCCTGTGCGGGTGCCCCGGTTGATCGCCGCGGATCCGGACGCCTGCACGCTGGTGATCGAGCGGATGCCCGGGCGGGTGGCTTCGCTGCAGCGGCATCCGGTCGAAGCCCCGCCGCGGACGGACGTACGGGCTGCACTGGGCGCGATCTGCCGGGTGAACCTCTGGAAGCCGCCCGCCGGAATGTTCGACGCCCCGATGGACTACGCCAGCCGTATCGCGCGCTACCACGAGCTGGGGCTGCTCACCGACCGTGACATGGGCGATCTGCAGAAGCTGCTGCACGGACTGGCGCACGCACCCGGCAAGCAGGGGCAGGCGCAGTTCTGCCACGGCGACGCGCAGCTGTCCAACATCCTGCTCTCGCCTGCGGGCGCGGTTCTCGTGGACTGGGAGCACGCCGGCTGGTATCTGCCGGGCTATGACCTGGCGACGCTGTGGTCGGTTCTCGGGGACGCCCCGGTCGCCCGCCGCCAGATCAGCCAGCTCGCCCAGGTCGCGGGCCCCGCGGCGCGGGACGCCTTCCTGGTCAACCTGATGTTGGTGCTGACCCGGGAGATCCGCACCTACGAGACGGCGGTGCAGCGGACGATGCACGACCCCGCTCCGGCGGCCCCGGCCGCGCCTGGATCGTCGGGCGAGGAGCAGCGACTGCTGCTGCGCCGGCTGCACGACGACTGCGCGATGGCCCGCCGGGCCGTACGGGCTGCCGTCGGCACACGCTGACGGGGGACAGCACAGAGAGGCGCGCCCGGTTCGCCG
>NZ_JBEXKU010000052.1:0-56287 GCF_040609575.1 Streptomyces sp. NPDC004647
CCAGGACGGTCTCCGCCTCGATGACGTTGTGGGTGACGAGCAGTACGGTCGCACCGCGCTCGCTGCGTCGCCGGCGCCGGCCCGGCCGACGGCACGATCCGGATACCCGTACGGAGCACGTAGCCCGCGAAGTAGGCGAGCAGCAGCCCCGTCAGCAGTGTTACCCCGCCCGGCGGTTGACCGGCGGCGTACCCCGCGTGCCCTGTGTGCCCCGGCATGAGCGCCATGCAGGCCATCGCGAGCCAGCCCACCGCGTGATGCAGATGATGGCCGCCGCCCCCCGCAGGCCCGGTGCGCGCGAGCGACAGATCCCGTAACGCGGCCCCCCCGCACACGGTCGCCAGCAGCGGTCCGGCCCAGGCAGGCGGGCCGGCCACCGGCATCGCCATGGCCGCCATGCCGAGTCCCATCAGCGCCTCGCTGCCCGCGACACGGCGCAGCCGCGGGCTCCCGCCCCGCATGCGCAGCAGGCAGAACACCGCGCTCGCCCCGCACAGCACGACCAGTAGCCAGCCGACCAGCGGCGGTCCGTGCACAGTGAACCTCCCGGCCCGGGCGGAGGGCAACGGCGGAAGGCTGCCCGTGGACGGCACCGCACACGGGAGCGCACAGGAGCACACGGGAGCGCTGCCGGCAGAAGGTGCTGCCGGCGGAGGGGTCAGGGCCGGTAGCGCAGCGGATGGTCCTCGGGCACCTCGACGACCGCGATCCGTACCCCGTCCGGATCGGAGATCCACATCTCGATCAGCCCCCAGGGCTCCTTGCGCGGCGCTCTGAGGATCTCCACCCCGTGCGCCACCAGCTCCTCGTGGGCCGCGGCCGCGTCCTCGACCTGCAGCCACAGCTGCAGGCCGGACGCGGGGGGCTCCTCGGCCCTCCCCGAGACCTCCAGGAAGCCGCCGCCGAGAAAGTAGACCGTCCCCCGCTCCGGCCCGGTCCCGAACTCGCGGTGGACCGCGAGGCCCAGCGCCTTCCCGTAGAACGCCCGCGACCGTTCGGGATCGGTGGGCCGCAGCAGGGCCCGGCTGCTCAGTACGTGCACCATGACGGGGAGCCTTGCGCATCGGCGCCCGCCGTAAACCCGCACGGGAGGGGGACTCGTGCGGTACACGGCCGGGCGGTGGGCGGTGGGCGGTGGGCGGTCCGGCGGGATTGTTAACCTACTGGCCTCGCTCGAGGCTTCGGAGAGGACCCGGCCCATGGACACCGCCCCGCCCCGTGCGGCCCGCCTCACCTTCCGTGACGCCACCGGCTCCGACGTTCCGGAGCTTGTCGCGCTCATCGAGTCGGCGTACCGCGGTGACGCGAGCCGTGCCGGGTGGACCACCGAGGCGGATCTCCTGGAGGGGCAGCGGACCGACCCCGGGGGAGTGGCGGCGGTGGTGCGGAGCGAGGAGAGCCGGATGCTGCTCGTCGAGGAGGACGGGGCTCTCATCGCCTGCTGCCAGCTCGAACACCGCGGCACGCACGCGTACTTCGGGATGTTCGCGGTCCGGCCGGATCTCCAGGGCGCGGGGCTCGGCAAGGTGATCATCGCGGAGGCCGAGCGGACCGTGCGTGCGGAGTGGGGCGCCGACGAGATGCACATGACGGTGATCTCGGCGCGCGAGGAGCTCATCGCCTGGTACGAGCGCCGGGGCTACCGTCGCACCGGGCGGATGAGCCCCTTCCCGTACGGCGACGAGCGCTTCGGCATTCCGCAGCGCGACGACCTTCAGTTCGAACTGCTGGTCAAGGAACTGGCCTGAGGGCGTCGATCCGTCCGGCCCCTGCCGGACGGCCGCCCGACCTCGCAAGCCCTGCGGGGCCGGA
Source organism: Streptomyces sp. NPDC004647 (assembly GCF_040609575.1). Taxonomy (NCBI): domain Bacteria; kingdom Bacillati; phylum Actinomycetota; class Actinomycetes; order Kitasatosporales; family Streptomycetaceae; genus Streptomyces; species Streptomyces sp. NPDC004647. Next base: position 1,813 of record NZ_JBEXKU010000052.1, read on the forward strand.
CGGCTCTCAGGCGGTGAAGGCCCTCAGGCGGTGAAGCGCCCCGTGCGCTTGATCTCCGGAAAGTCTGTGGTCGCGCCGTCCAGGCCCAGCGCGCGGACCAGGCGCAGATGGTCCTGGGTGTTGACGACCCACCCGATCACCTTCAGCTCCGCCGCGCGGGCCCGCTCCACGACCTCCAGCGTCAGCCGGCGGATGTTCAGTACGAGCATCCCGGCGCCCACGGCCACCGCGCGGTCGACGACATCGGTGCCGTAGCGGCTCGCGACGAGGGCGGTCCGGACGTCGGGCAGAAGCCGGCGGATCTCCCCCAGCGCCTCGTCGTGGAAGGAGATGACCTCGACCCGGCCCACCAGGTTGCGGCGCTTCATGACCTCGGCGAGCGCCTGCGCCGCGGCCGTGTCCTTGATCTCTGCCTGGAGCGGCGCCCGCACCGCGTCGAGGACCTCCTCGAACACCGGGATGCGCTCGCCCTGGCCGGCGTCCAGCTCGCGCAGCTCGGCCAGCGTGAAGTCGGCGATCGGGCCCTTGCCGTCGGTCGTGCGGTCCACGTCCGCGTCGTGCATCACCACGAGCGCGCCGTCCTTGCTCAGGTGCAGGTCGAGCTCGATGACATCCATCCCCTCGCGGTCGGCGCGTACGAACGACCGCAGGGTGTTCTCCGGCTCCAGGCCCATCACGCCGCGGTGTCCGATGGTGAGGAAAGTCAAGGCTGTCTCCAATCGGGGGAAGGCAGTCCCGCAGCCTAACGGGCTGTACGCGCCCCGCAACCCAGCCGCGCCAGGCCGGCGGGCCGTGGCCTCCGGCGCGCCGGGCCCGGTGCCCGCGGTGCGCGCTGAGCGCCCTGAGGGGGCAGTGACAGGAGTGGCGAAGCCGAGGAGGGGTACACCGTGATTTGTGCCACCCGACAGGAAGAATGCCGGTGGACACGGCTGTTCGGCAGGATAATTTTCGGCAACTCTGCTTGAGGAGAAGAACCTCATATGGATACCGTGGCTTCACGCGAGGTTCTCCCGTGAAAGGTGAGCAATGACGGAAATTCTTGTGCAGGGCCGTGGGGAAGGCGACGTTCTCTCCGCAGAGCGCGTGGTCGACCACCCGTCCTGGCCCGTCCTCAAGGATGCCGTGGAGGAGATCCGCCGCTGGCAGTCCAAGGACGGCTCAATCGACTTCGAGACCGAAGGCGCACCCGACCGGGCAGCTGTCGAGCTCACGCTCGACCGCGCGGTGTCCGCGATCGGCAAGCTGGCGCCGCTGCTGCCGCACGACGAGGCGTACCACCGTGCGCTCGTCGCCGACCTCCGCAGCTGGGCGGACGGCGGCTTCGGCGCGCCGGACTTCCTCGACTCGCTGCTCGCCTTCCAGCCCGCGCAGCAGCGCGTCGACGGTCTCCAGCACCTGGTCGTCTTCGCCATGTACACCCAGAACGGCAACCCGGACCGCAACCTCGAAGCGGTCGTGCTGCGGATCGTCTGGCCGGAATGGCTCGCCGAACTGGAGCGCACCCGTTACGACAACCCGCTCTTCCTCGGCATCACGTTCGAGGACTTCACTTCCGGCTACGACACCAACTCCGCGGTGCTCTTCCCGGAGACCATCGCCGTCCGGGAAGCCCCCGAGCGCTTCACCTGGGGCGGCATCTTCTGCGACCGTGAGGCGGCCCGCTTCCGGGTCGTCACCGGGGCCGCGGTCGACATCCTCGGCCTGGACCTCCCCGGGGACATCCGCGAGCTGATCGGCGACCAGCAGCGCTGCCAGCAGGCGTTCGTGCTCTGGGACATGGTCCACGACCGCACCCACAGCCACGGCGACCTGCCGTTCGACCCCTTCATGATCAAGCAGCGCCAGCCGTTCTGGATGTACGGCCTGGAGGAGCTGCGCTGCGACCTCACCGCCTTCAAGGAGGCCGTGAAGCTGGAAGCCGAGGGCTTCGCGCCGGCCCGGGACGTGCAGTACGCGGTGATCTTCGACCGGATGTTCCGCTTCCCGGTCACCGGCAGCCGGGTGCGCAACTACGACGGGCTCGGCGGTCAGCTGCTGTTCGCCTATCTCCACCGGCACGACGTCGTACGCTGGACGGACAACACTCTGCACATCGACTGGGACCGCGCCCCGAAGGTCACCCAGCAGCTGTGCGCCGAGATCGAGAAGCTGTACCGCGACGGCATCGACCGCCCCAAGCTGGTCCACTGGTTCGCCGCGTACGACCTGGTCTCGACCTACCTCGCGCCGCACCCGGGATCCGTCTGGGCCAAGGGGCCCGACGCTCTCGACACGACGCAGTTGCCGCGCAAGCTCGTTGACGAGGTGCTTCCGGACGAGTTCCCGCTGAGCATGTTCTACGAGGCACTTGCCAAGAAGCTCAAGAGCGTGATCGCCTCCACCCAGGGCATCACCGCGCAGAGCGCCGCGTCCATGAGCGCGGCCGCAGACGTTCCGGTGAAGCCCACGCTTGCGGCGGGGGCCGCGTGAACCAGTCCGGAGAGGCGGCCAGCATGACGAGCAACGGTAAGGGATCCCTCGACGGCGCTGTGGTGGCGGTGGCCGGTGCGGGCGGGCCCGCGGGACGGGCGACGCTGCTGCGTCTCGCCGAGGCGGGCGCCACTGTGGTCGCGTCCGACGCGGACGCCGCACGGCTCGCCGAGGCCGTCGACGAGGCCCGCTACGCCCACGGCGGCGCGACCGTCACCGGCGACACGGTGGACCTGCTGGACCTTGGCGCGGCCCGTGAGTGGGCCGACCGCACCGAGAAGGAATTCGGCCGGGTGGACGGCCTGGTCCACCTCGTCGGCGGCTGGCGCGGCAGCCGGACGTTCGCCGAGACCCCTCTCGCCGACTGGGACATGCTGCACAACCTCCTCATCCGGACCGTGCAGCACACCTCGCTGGCCTTCCACGACGCGCTCCAGCGCAGTGGCAACGGCCGTTACCTGCTGATCAGCGCGGCCGGAGCCAGCAAGCCCACCGCCGGCAACGCCGCGTACGCCGCCTCGAAGGCGGCCGCCGAGGCCTGGACCCTCGCGCTCGCCGACGCCTTCCACAAGGAAGGGGGCGAGGGCGGGCCGAACGCGGCCGCGGCCATCCTGGTGGTGAAGGCGCTGGTGCACGACGCCATGCGCGCCGAGCGGCCCAACGCCAAGTTCGCGGGCTTCACGGACGTCAACGACCTGGCCGGTGCCATCCTCGGCGTCTGGGACCGGCCCACCGAGGAAGTGAATGGAAAACGCCTGTGGTTGACCCCGCAACCGTGACCACCGACGCCCAGCGGCGCCACGACCCCCGGGTGCGCGGTTTCGCCAGCGACAACTACGCGGGCGCGCACCCGGAGGTTCTCGCCGCGCTCGCCCTCGCCAACGGCGGCCACCAGGTCTCCTATGGCGAGGACGACTACACCGCGCATCTGCAGGAGGTCTTCCGCTCGCACTTCGGGCCGCGGACGGAGGCCTTCCCGGTCTTCAACGGCACGGGCGCGAACGTCGTCGCGCTGCAGGCCCTCACCGAGCGGTGGGGCGCGGTGATCTGCGCCGACACCGCGCACATCAACGTGGACGAGTGCGGCGCGCCCGAGCGCGTCGGCGGCCTCAAGCTGCTGACCGTACCGACCGAGCACGGGAAGCTCACCCCTGAGCTGATCGACCGCCAGGCGTTCGGCTGGGACGACGAGCACCGCGCCCAGCCGCAGGTCGTATCCATCACGCAGACCACCGAACTCGGCTCTTGCTACACGCCCGCGGAGATCCGGGCGATCTGCGACCACGCGCACGAGCGGGGGATGACGGTCCATCTCGACGGCTCGCGGATCGCGAACGCCGCGGCCTCGCTGGGCGTGCCGCTACGGGAGTTCACCACCGATGCCGGGGTGGACGTCCTCTCCTTCGGCGGTACGAAGAACGGGCTCGTCTTCGGCGAGTGTGTCGTGGTGCTGAACCCCGACGCGGTGCGGGCCATGAAGCATCTGCGGAAGCTCTCGATGCAGCTCGCCTCCAAGATGCGCTTCGTCTCGGTGCAGTTCGAGGCGCTGCTCTCCGGCGATCTGTGGCTGCGCAGCGCCTCGCACGCCAACGCGATGGCCAAGCGGCTGGCGGAGGGCGTCCGGGGGATCGAGGGTGTGGAAGTCGTCCATCCCGTGGAGTCCAACGCCGTCTTCGCCACCCTGCCGCACGATGTCACCGAGCGGCTGCAGAAGCGACACCGCTTCTACTTCTGGGACGAGGCGGCGGGACTTGTCCGCTGGATGTGCTCCTTCGACACCACCGAGGCGGACGTGGACTCCTTCACGGCCGCGCTCAAGGAGGAGATGGGCAAGCAGTAAGCGCTCGCATGAAGCGACGTTCGCCTGAAGAGCCGGCTGCATGAATATGCGCCCGGCCGCAAATCGATTGACGTGCGGTCGGGCGCATTTCTACGCTCCCTGTCATGCAGCTGACCCAGGACACCCCGGATCTGGCCGCCTATCTCGCGGCCGACGACATCATCGACCACCAGCACCCGCTGGTCCGCGCGACGGCAGACCGGCTGCGCAGCGAAGCGCCCGGCCCGTACGCCTATGCCGAGGCCGCCTTCACCTTCGTCCGCGACGCCGTTCCGCACTCCTCCGACAGCGGTGACCCGCGCGTCAGCGTCCGCGCGTCCGAGGTGCTGGCCACCCGTAACGGCATCTGCCACGCCAAGGCCCATGCCCTCGTCGCGCTGCTGCGCGCCGAGGCGACCCCCGCCGGCCTCTGCTACCAGAAACTCGACGTGGTGCACGGTCTGATCGCGTGTCTGCTGCCCGGCCGGAAGCACTGGGCGCGCCTGGACCCGCGCGGCAACAAGGAAGGTGTCGACGCCCGGTTCGGCCTCGACCGCGAGCAACTCGCCTGGCCGGTACGCCCCGAGCTCGGCGAGGCCGACTACGGCCATGTGCACGCCGCACCGCACCCCGCCGTCCTGGCGGCGTTCGTGCAGGCCACCGACAGCTCCCGGCTGCTCGAGCTGCTGCCCACGGAACTCTGAGAGGTCGGCGGGCCTCAGCCCTGGTCGCGGCGGGCCACCCCCGGCGCGGGCGGCGCCGTGCCCCCGAGGTGCGCCGGGACCCACCAGGTGTCCTCCGGCCCCTTGGGGCGTACGGGGTAGGCCCGCTGAGCCGCTTCCAGCAGCTCCTGCACCCGGCCCCGCACCCGCCCGGTGATGCTCACCGCCGGCTCGGCCGGATCCGCGGCCATCGCCTCGCCGACCCGGATGGTGATCGGAATGTGGTTGCGGCGGAGGTTGCGCGGCCGCCCCTTGGTCCACAGTCGCTGGGTGCCCCACAGCGCCATCGGCAGGAGCGGGACGCCCGCCTCCTGCGCCAGCCGCGCCGCGCCCGACTTGAAGTTCTTCAGCGTGAACGACTGGGAGATCGTCGCTTCCGGGAACACCCCGATGATCTCGCCGGACCGCAGTGCCTTGAGGGCATGCGTATACGCGTGCTCGCCCTGCGCCCGGTCCACCGGGATGTGCTTCATGCCCCGCATCAGCGGACCGGAGAGCTTGTTGCGGAAGACCGCCTCCTTCGCCATGAAGCGCACCAGGCGCTTTGCGGGGAGGGCGGCGAGCCCGCAGAAGACGAAGTCCAGGTAGCCGATGTGATTGCTCACCAGGACGGCCCCACCGCGTGGCGGTATGTGCTCGGTGCCCTGGATGTCGAAGCGCAGGTCGAGCGCCTTGAACATGGTGCGCGCGGCACCGATGACCGGGGGGTAGACGAGCTCTGCCAACTCGGAGGACCCTTCTGTTCGGCCTGGGGAGGGTTCTCCCGGCGAAGTTACGCAGCCGTAAGGTTGCGGCTTTCGGGAGATCGTGCCCGATCCGGGGCCATTCGGCCAGCCCGCCGGGCCCCTCAGGGGGAGATCCTCGTCACGTGTGCGCACCGGCCGGGCGTCCCGTCAGCCCGTGGCGCGGCGCAGCAGCAGATACATCTCACAGCCCAGGCAGTATCCGAATACCGCGTTGAGGAAGGCCGCCGCGAGGGCGCAGGCGGTCGCGGCCGGCCCCAGCCAGGCCGGTCCGGCGAAAAACCCGGCCAGCCCGACGAGGGCGAAGAAGAGGCCGACGGCCTGGGCAAAGCGCGGCGGCGCCGGGCTCTCGCAGGCGGTCGGCGGCCCCAGCCGCGGGCGCACCACCACCCGGAACAGCCACCCGTACGGCGAGCGCCCCACCCCGGCCGCCGCCCCCACCGCGAAGCACAGCGCCTGCCATGCCAGCAGCCAGCCGCTGCCGGAGATCAGCACGGCCGCCAGCACGACCGTCGTCACGGCCGCCCCGAACCTCGGTCCTCGTATGTCGATGCCCACGCTCATGGCGCCCAGCATGCCGCAGGGAACCGGAATCCCGGACTCGGGAATTCTTGCAGTCCCGTGAACGCTGGAGAGACCGATGACGGGACTGATGGTGTGCGTGGTGGTGCTCGCGGTGGCGGGCGCCTTCGGTCTGCTGCACACGCGGCGCAACGGGAGGCTGAAGGTGCGCGGTCGCGACGGCGGAGTACGGCTGGACGCGGCCGAGCTCGGCGCCGAGTTGGGGCCGCGGGCCACGCTCGTGCAGTTCTCCAGCGCCTTCTGCCAGCCGTGCCGGGCCACCCGGCGGACCCTGGCGGAAATCGCCGGGATGGTCGAGGGCGTGGCGCATGTGGAGATCGACGCCGAGGCCCGTCTGGAGCTCGTACGGACGCTGCAGATCCTGCGCACACCCACCGTCCTGGTGCTCGACGCGGACGGCCGGATCGTCCGCCGGGCCTCCGGGCAGCCGCGCAAGGCGGATGTGATCGCCGCCCTCGGCGAAGCCGTGTGAGCGGCCACGTGACCGAGCTCCCATATCCCGGAACGCACTTGACGTCGTGCTTTGAAAATCGTCAGGCTGACGTCATGTGGTCGGGACTTATTTTCTACGGACGGGTGCACGTCGACCTCGTCCGGTATGCGAGCGCGCGCTGTCCGAGCCCCTGAGCAGCTGACACTCCGCCCGGCTCGACCCACAGAAGGACAACTCCATGACGGCCACGCACGATCTCGGCCCGGCACGGCTCGCCGCTACCGACCTCCTGCGCTCCGCCTTCCGCCGGCACGCCGCCGGCGTCGCCGTAATCACCGCACAGGGCGCTCGCCCCGTCGGCTTCACCGCGACCTCGCTCACCTCGGTGGCCGCCGAGCCGCCGCTGCTCTCCTTCGGGATCGGAACCGGTTCCTCCAGCTGGCCGGTGATCGCCGACGCCGAGTACATCGGAGTCCACGTCCTCGCCGAGCGTCAGCAGGACTTGGCCGCGACCTTCGCCCGCAGTGGCGCCGACCGCTTCGCGCCGCCCACCCGCTGGGAGACCGGTCCGCACGGCGTGCCGGTGCTGGCCGGCGTACTGGCGTGGCTGGTGTGCCGTGTGGTGGCCCGGATACCCGCGGGGGACCACCGGGTCGTCATCGCCGAGGTCGTCTCCGGAGACCCGGACGGCGCGGGCCGGCCGCTGCTCTACCACCACGGCGGCTTCAACGCCCTGCGCGACTGAGCATCCCGGATACGGCGGCGGCGTATCACGGCCGCGGAGTGGCGGCCGTGGCGCCGTGAGACGGTTCCGGACGGCCGGTCGCGCGCAGTCGCGCGACCGGTGAACAGGTCACTGCCCCGGTCGTTCCGGGAGAATTCGCCGTTATCGAGCGCTGAGCCCGCCGCCGTCTCCGGCACCGGGTCGTTGCAGTAAAGGCCGGGAAAGGGACGGATTGGCCGTTCCCCAACCGTCCGGCGGCAGAGCCGTCGGGTGGTGAGAGTTCGTGAGATCACTTTGTGACATCCGTCTCTCGCGGCCCGCCTCTATGGCATCTGACCTGGTCAAGCTGGTTAATGGCTATGGGTTTCGGCACTTGCTAACCGGGAAATTGCCGAGTGTACTGGCGAGTAATAATCTGGCCGGAGCGCGTTCCGCCCCAACCGGGATCCGCCCCGAATGGCGCCTATGCTGCCTGCAAAGGCCGCTAGTAGAGACGATGCAGTAGGAGAGCCGGCGTGAGCTTGAGGATCGTTGTCTGTGTGAAGTACGTGCCCGACGCCACCGGCGACCGGCACTTCGCCGAGGACCTGACCACCGACCGCGACGCGGTCGACGGCCTGCTGTCCGAGCTCGACGAGTATGCCGTCGAGCAGGCCCTCCAGATCGCCGGCGAGGCCGACGACGCGGAGATCACCGTCCTGACCGTCGGTCCCGAGGACGCTCGTGACGCGCTGCGCAAGGCGCTGTCCATGGGTGCCGACAAGGCGGTTCACGTCGAGGACGACGACCTGCACGGCACCGATGCTCTGGGCACCTCGCTCGTCCTCACCAAGGCCATCGAGCACGTCGGCTACGACCTGGTCATCTGCGGCATGGCCTCCACCGACGGCACCATGGGCGTCCTCCCGGCGATTCTCGCCGAGCGGCTCGGCGTCCCGCAGGTGACGCTGCTGTCCGAGGTCTCCGTCGAGGACGGGAAGGTCACCGGCCGCCGCGACGGCGACTCCGCCAGCGAGCAGCTCGAGGCGTCCCTCCCGGCCGTTGTGTCCGTGACGGACCAGTCGGGCGAGGCCCGCTACCCGTCGTTCAAGGGCATCATGGCCGCCAAGAAGAAGCCGGTGGAGACCCTGGACCTCTCCGACCTGGGCATCGAGTCCGAAGAGGTCGGCCTCGAGGGCGCGTGGACCAAGGTCGACGACGCCACGCAGCGCCCCGCCCGTACCGCCGGCACGATCGTCAAGGACGAGGGCGAGGGCGGCAAGCAGCTCGCGGAGTTCCTTGCGGGCCAGAAGTTCATCTGAGCTTCGGCATTCACCCAACTGCCCCCAGATACTTCGCACTCGCAGGAGAGCAATCCCATGGCTGAAGTTCTCGTCTATGTCGACCACGTGGACGGCGCCGTCCGCAAGCCGACCCTGGAGCTGCTGACGCTGGCCCGCCGCGTCGGCGAGCCCGTCGCCGTGCACCTCGGTGCCGGCGCCGATACGGCCGCCCCGGTGCTCGCCGAGCACGGCGCGGTGAAGGTCCTGACCGCCGACGCCCCCGAGTTCGCCGACTACCTCGTCGCACCGAAGGTGGACGCCCTCGAGGCCGCGTACCAGGCCGTGTCCCCGGCCGCCGTACTCGTGCCGTCCTCCGCGGAGGGCAAGGAGATCGCCGCCCGCCTCGCGGTGCGCATCGGCTCCGGCATCATCACCGACGCCGTCGACCTCGAGGCCGGCGACGAGGGTCCGGTCGCCACCCAGTCGGCGTTCGCCGCCGCCTTCACCACCAAGTCCCGCATCACCAAGGGCACCCCGGTCATCACCGTCAAGCCGAACTCGGCCGCGCCCGAGGCCGCCCCGGCCGCCGGCACCGTCGAGCAGCTGTCCGTCTCCTTCGGTGAGAAGTCGACCGGCACCAAGGTCGTCTCCCGCACCCCGCGCGAGTCGACCGGCCGCCCCGAGCTGACCGAGGCCGCGATCGTGGTCTCCGGCGGCCGCGGCGTCAACGGCGCCGAGAACTTCCACATCGTGGAGAGCCTGGCCGACTCGCTCGGCGCGGCCGTCGGCGCCTCCCGCGCCGCCGTCGACGCCGGCTGGTACCCGCACTCCAACCAGGTCGGCCAGACGGGCAAGTCCGTCTCGCCGCAGCTGTACATCGCCGCGGGCATCTCCGGCGCGATCCAGCACCGGGCCGGTATGCAGACCTCGAAGACCATCGTGGCCATCAACAAGGACGCCGAGGCCCCGATCTTCGACCTGGTCGACTACGGCGTGGTCGGTGACCTCTTCCAGGTCGTCCCGCAGCTGACCGAAGAGGTCACGACCCGCAAGGGCTGACCCGCACGGCCCCGAGGCCCCCGGACGCACGCCGCGCCGGGGGTCTCGTGTATGCCCGGGGCCACGCCAGCTGCCGCCGACGGGTGTTGACCTGCGAACAAGCCACGGATAGCTTCACTCTACGGATACCTGATTCCGTCAAGCGGAAATGAGGAGTGTCGGTATGGGGCAGTACGAGACGGTGGCCACCAGCCTCACGAGCGCGGTGCGCGAGGAGATCGGGGCCGGTCTGGCGGAGGTCGACGCCGATCTCGCGCGCCGCTACCCCGGCGACCCCGGAACCCGGCAGCCCGTGCACACCGTCTACGTCCCGGCCGACGTCTTCGAAGCCGGCACCGTACGCTCCTGGGGCGCGCAGGCCCTCGCCGCCCTCGATGAGCACGCCCCCGACGCCGCTTCCCTCGCCGCCGTCCTGGGCCTGAGCCGGGAACTCGCCGAGCCGGTGTACGAACGGGTGCGCGCCAAGCTGGAACGCGAGCCCGTCGAGGATCTGCGGATCGACTTCGAGGACGGCTACGGCCCCCGCCCGGACGCCGAGGAGGACGCCACCGCGGCACGCGCCGCACGGCTCGTCGCCGACGCCTTCGCCGGCGCGTGCGCCGCCCCTTCCTCTTCCTCCTGCCCGCCGTACCTGGGCATCCGGATGAAGTGCATGGAAGCCGCTGTCCGGGACCGGGGCATCCGCACCCTCGACATCTTCCTCACCGGCCTGATGGAGTCCGGCGGCCTGCCCGCCGGGCTCGTCCTCACCCTCCCCAAGGTCAGCTACGCCGAGCAGGTCACCGCGATGGTGCGGCTGCTGGACGAGTTCGAGAAGGTGCGGGGCCTGGAGCCGGGCCGGATCGGTTTCGAGATCCAGATCGAGACCACCCAGTCCGTCCTCGGCCCCGACGGCCGCGCCACCGTCGCCCGTATGATCGACGCCGCCGAGGGGCGGGCGACCGGACTGCACTACGGCACGTTCGACTACAGCGCCTCCTGCGGAGTCAGCGCCGCGTACCAGTCCATGGACCACCCGGTGGCCGACCACGCGAAGGCCGTCATGCAGGTCGCGGCCGCGGGCACCGGGGTCCGGCTCTCCGACGGGTCCACCAACATCCTTCCCGTGGGCCCGACTTCGCAGGTCCACGAGGCCTGGCGGCTCCACTACGGACTCGTCCGCCGCTCGCTGGCCCGCGCCTACTACCAGGGCTGGGACATGCACCCGGGCCATCTGCCCACCCGCTACGCGGCCGTCTACGCCTTCTACCGCGAGGGCCTGGAACAGGCCGCCGCCCGCCTCGCCGCATACGTCGGCCGCGCGGGCGGCGACGTGCTGGACGAGCCCGCCACCGCCAAGGCGCTCAGCGGCTATCTGCTGCGCGGGCTCGACTGCGGCGCCGTGGACAGCGACGAGGTCTCCCGGCTCACCGGTCTGACCCGCGACCGTCTGGACCGGCTGGCGGGCCGTCCGGCCAGGAGCTGACGCGCGGGGCGCGTACACCGGGGCGGCACCGCCGAGTTGTGGCGCCCCGGTGAAGGTGTGAGCCGGGCACCGGGCACCGGACGTCCCCCGGCGTCGGCAACGTAGGCTGAGCGCCCAGGAACGGTTCGCGAGGAACGGGGCAGAGCGGTGTCTTCGGGGGAGCATGGGCAGGCCGGGGCGGGACGGCTGCTGGCGGGGCGCTACCGCGTGGTGCGGCAACTCGGCCGTGGCGGCATGGGCGTTGTGTACAGCGCCATGGACGAGGTGCTCGGGCGCGAGGTCGCGGTCAAGGAACTGCGCACCTACAACGACTCCTCCGGCAGCGAACTGACGGACCTGCGGCTGCGGATGCAGCGTGAGGCGCGGGCAGCGGCCCGTATCAAGCACCCCGGGGTCATCGCGGTGCACGACGTCGCCGAGGACGAGGGCCGCCCGGTCATCGTGATGGAACTCGTCGACGGCCCCTCCCTCGACGACGTGCTCGCCGAGCGGGGCACGCTCGATGCCCGCGAAGCCGCGGGCATCGGGGCCAAGGTGCTGGACGCCCTGGACGCCGCCCACCGCGCCGGGGTCCTGCACCGCGACGTCAAGCCGGGCAACGTACTCCTCGACCGCAGCGGACGGGTCGTGCTCTCCGACTTCGGCATCGCGACGATGGAGGACCCCGGGGACGGCGCGACGACGCGGATCACCCAGAGCGGCGACATCGTCGGATCGCTGGACTATCTGGCTCCGGAGCGTGCCCAGGGGCAGTTGCCCGGACCTCCGTCCGATGTGTGGTCGCTCGGAGCGACGCTGTACGCCGCCGTGGAGGGGGCGTCGCCGTTCCGCCGCACGTCGGCCTGGTCCACGCTGACCGCGATCGTCTCCGAGCCGCTGCCCGAGCCCCGGAGGGCGGGCCCGCTGGCGCCGGTGCTGCGCGAGCTGATGCACAAGGACCCGCAGGCGAGGCCGGACGCGCAGCGCGCCCGTGAACTGCTGTCGGCGATCGCGGAGGGCCGGCCGGACGGCGATGCGGCCAGGGCATCCGGCTCGCCGGCCACGTCCGGTTCTCCGGCGGCGCCCGAGCCGGCCGCATCTGAGCCGGCGGGCACGCCCGAGCCACGGCTCGAGTCCGGCACGATGCGCCTCGGCGACGGGGCCCCGCCGATGAGCGCGCAGCCCACGGCCATGGACGCGCCCGGTTTCCGCCCGGCCCCCGACATCCCCGGGCAGCCGGCGCAGCAGGGCCGGCCGGTGCTCGCGGCGCACTCCGCCGGTCCGGGTGCCGACGGCCCGCTGGTGGCCGGAGGGGCCTCGGCCAGTTCCGGCGGACGCCGCCGCGGCCGTAACGTCGTGGCCGCCGCGGTCGCCGTCGCCGTCCTGGCCGGCGCCGGAGTGGCCATCGCCGTGGCGAACGGCTCCGGCGGGCAGAAAACGGATCAGGTCGCCTCGGACAGCAGATCCTCCGCCCCCGCCGGTACGCCGGACGGGAAGAAGGACGACGGCAGGGCGGCAGGAGAGAAGGCGGAGCGGTCCGAGCCGTCGAAGCAGCCGTCGAAATCGCCCGACAGCAAGCCCGCCGGGGGCGGCGACGACGGCGGGGACACCGCCGACGGCGGGGACTCGGGCGGCGGGAGCAAGGGCCCGGGACCGGACAGCGGATCCGGCACAGGTGACAGCGGCGGGTCCGCATCCGACGGCGGCGGCAGCGCCGACGGCGGGAGCAGCGGCGGTGGTGGCGAGCCCGCGCCTGCCCCGGTCTGCCACGCCATCGGCGGCGGCAAGTACAACTGCACGGTCTGGCGGACCGCCGACTCCTACGACGACCCCGGCAACAAGGTCGGCACGCTCAACGCGGGGACCAACTACTTCTACTGCCAGAGGCAGGGCCGCAGGGAGACGTACGGTCAGTGGACGAACACCTGGTGGGCCAGGACCGACGACGACAGCGGCAACACCGGCGTCTTCGTGAGCGACGTCTACATCAAGGGCGGCGACAACGACAAGCCGCTGCCCGGGCTGCCGCTCTGCTGACCCCCGGCCGCGACGGGCGTACGGTCCCTCCGGTCATCCCCGCCGGCCACCGGCAGGCCGCGCGCGCGGCGTCCGGCCCGGGAGCAGCTGCCCCGGACGCGTACGGGGATCCGCCGTGCCGGAGGCCGGAGGAGAGCTCGTCCGGCCCGGACATCGCCCCCTGGGGGAAGGGGTGGACGGAGTGCAGGTCAGGCCGGGCCGGCGGGTGGCGGCAACTCTCCGGAACCGCGGGCGATCAGCCGGGTCGACAGCAGGACCCGGGCCGGTTCGTCCGCTCCGCCGTCGAGCCGCCGGAAGAGCCGCTCGGCGGCCGTACGCCCCAACTGGGCCGCGTCCTGGGCGATCACGGTGACACCGGGGGAGAGCAGATCCGCCAGCTCGAAGTCGTCGAAGCCGACCAGCGCGACCTGTTGCGGCAGGGCGCCCAGCACCCGGACGGCGGTGACCGTCACGCGGTTGTTCCCGGAGAACAGCGCGGTGACCGGCTCCGCTGCGCCGAGCATGGCGAGGGCCGCGGACCGTACCCGCTCCGGGTCGGTGGGACCGAGCGACACCCAGGCCTCGTCGACAGGGAGCCCCGCGTCCGCCATCGCGGCGCGGTAGCCGCGCAGCCGCTCGATCGCCGTGTGGATGCGCGGCTGGTCGCCGATGAAGCCGATCCTGCGATGGCCGTGGGCTATGAGATGCGCGACGCCCTCGCGCGCGCCGGAGAAGCTGTCGGAGAGCACCACGTCCGCGTCGATCCGGCCCGGCGGCCGGTCCACGAAGACCGTGGCGACACCCGCCGCGATCTCCGGCGCCAGATAGCGGTGGTCGTCGGAGGCCGGGACGATGACGAGGCCGTCCACCCGGCGGGCGCAGAAGGCCAGCACCAACTCCCGCTCGCGCTCCGGCTCCTCAGCGCTGGAGCCGTGGATCAGCAGGGCGCCGTGCGCGCGGGCCGCCTCCTCGACGGCGCGGCTCAACGGCCCGTAGAAAGGGTCCGCGAGGTCCTCCAGAACCAGCCCGATGCTGGCTGTGCGGCCCTTGCGCAGGATCCGGGCGCTGTCGTTGCGCCGGAAGCCGAGGGCGTCGATCGACTCCTGGACGCGGCGGACGGTGTCGGGCGTGACGCCCGGCTCGCCGTTCACCACCCTGGACACCGTCTTCAGACCGACGCCGGCGCGCGCGGCGACGTCCTTCATGGTCGGCCGGGTGCCGTAGCGGCGCTCGGTGCGAGGGGCGGTGTCGGCCACGGTGCGAGGTCCTGTTCGTCTACGGGGAGGGGCTATGAGCATAGGGCCTGGACAACGTTGTCAGAAGTCGCGAGACTGAACCGCCGGAACCGCTGCCCACCAGGAGATACGACACCGATGCACAACGACCTCGTCGCCGCCCTCGACATCGGTGGGACCAAGATTGCCGGGGCGCTGGTCGACAGCGACGGGCGGCTGCTCGTACGGGCACAGCGGCCCACCCCCGCCCGGGAGGACGGCGACACCGTCATGGCGGCGGTGGAGGCGGTGCTCGGCGAGCTCGCCACGGATGTGCGGTGGGCGAGGGCGACCGCGGTGGGCATCGGCAGCGCGGGCCCGGTCGACACCTCGGCCGGCACGGTGAGCCCGGTCAACGTCCCGGGCTGGCGCGACTACCCGCTGGTGGAGCGCGTTCGGGCAGCCGTCGGAGCACGGCCGGTCACCCTGGTGGGCGATGGGGTCGCGATGACGGCCGCGGAGCACTGGCAGGGCGCCGCCCGGGGGCGCGCCAACGCCCTGTGCATGGTCGTCTCCACCGGCGTCGGCGGCGGTCTCGTACTGAACGGCCGGCTGCACCCGGGACCGACGGGCAACGCCGGCCATATCGGGCACATCAGCGTGGACCTGGACGGCGACCTGTGCCCGTGCGGTGCGCGCGGCTGCGTCGAGCGGCTGGCCAGCGGCCCCAACATCGCCCGCCGCGCCCTGGAAGGCGGCTGGCGGGCAGGGGCGGACGGTGACACCACGGCCGCCGCCGTGGCCCGGTCCGCCCGGGCGGGGGACCCTGTGGCCCGGGCTTCCTTCGAGCGGGCCGCCCAGGCGCTGGCCGCCGGGATCGCCGCGACAGCGACGCTGGTGGAGATCGAGGTCGCCGTGGTCGGCGGGGGAGTGGCCGCGGCCGGGGAGGTGCTGTTCTCCCCGCTGCGGCGAGCGCTGCGGGACTACGCCACGCTCTCCTTTGTCCAGGACCTGGAGGTCCTCCCGGCACTGACGGGCACGGACGCGGGCCTGGTCGGTGCCGCGGCGGCGGCGTGGGCGCCGTCCGGCGCGGTTCGGGCGGCGGCGGTGACGGCGGGTCCTGCGGGCGCTACGGGTTCCGCGGGGGCTACGGGTGTGGCGGGTGCCGCGGTGCGGTCCGTTACCTGATTGGCCATCAACTCGCCTACACACTGGAGGTTCTGGACGGGTACGTACGGGCCGGGGAGGCCCGCACAACTCTCCCGCTCCGGTACGAGGCCCCGAGCGTGCGGCCCGGCCGCCCCGTGGGCCACCTTGCCGCGGAGCGTTTCCGTGGCAAGGTGTTGCGGGCAGTCCACTCGGGGCTACCGAAGAGGGGGAATTGTGATCGTCTGGCTGAACGGTGCGTTCGGCGCGGGCAAGACCACTGCGGCGCGCGAGCTGGTGGACCTGATCCCCGGCAGCACGTTCTTCGATCCGGAACTGGTGGGCGACGGCCTGCGGATGATGCTGCCCAGCAAGCGGCTGGAGGAGGCAACGGACTACCAGGAACTGCCGTCCTGGCGGCGGCTCGTCGTAGAGACCGGGACGGCGGTCCTCGGTGAGGTCGGCGGGACCCTCGTCGTCCCCATGACCCTGCTCAAACAGGAGTACCGGGACGAGATCTTCGGCGGCTTCGCCGCCCGTCGCATCCCACTGCGGCATGTCCTGCTGCACTCCGAGGAAACGATCCTTCGGCAGCGGATAGCCGCCCGTGAGGAGATGCCCCGGGACGGCACGGCCCTGGAATCCGTACGGTACTGGTGCCTGGCCCACCTCGCGCCGTACCACCAGGCCCTTCCCTGGCTGACCGCCGACGCCCATGTCGTCGACACATCGGCGCTGACCCCGCGGCAGACCGCTGAGCGGATCGCCGAGGCACTGCGCACCGGAGCCGGGACCTGCGAGATCGTGCAGACGCCCGAGCCCACTGCCGAGACCGTGGCCGCCGGGGTGCTCCTCTTCGACGAGCAGGACCGGGTCCTGCTCGTGGACCCCACCTACAAACCCGGCTGGGAATTCCCCGGCGGAGTCGTCGAACCCGGTGAGCCACCCGCCCGCGCCGGGGTGCGGGAAGTCGCCGAGGAGATCGGCATCGAACTCGAACGGGTGCCCGGTCTGCTGGTCGTCGACTGGGAACCGCCCAGTCCGCCCGCCTTCGGCGGCCTGCGCCTGCTCTTCGACGGCGGCCGGCTCGGCAGCGGCTCGGCCGGCCGGCTGGAGCTGCCCGGCGCGGAGCTGCGCGACTGGCGGTTCGTGAGCGAAAGGGAGGCCGCCGAACTGCTCCCCGCCGTGCGCTTCAACCGGCTGCGCTGGGCACTGCGCGCCCGGGAGCGGGCCACGGTCCTCAACCTCGAGGCCGGAATCCCGGTCGGCTGACTCCCGGCCGACCCGTGCGCACCCTCGCCCCGGCCCGCCTCCCGCGGCCGTTGCCTCGACGGGCGGCCCCCGCACCGGGGACCGGCAGGCCCACGGTGCGGGGGAACGGGCAGCCCGGCGCGGCCTAACCGCGGGCGTCGGCCGCGTACTTCAGCAGGAACAGCGCTTCGGTGAGGGAGAGCCGCTCCAGCTCCTGCGGGGACACGCTCTCGTTCACCGCGTGGATCCGGGCCTCCGGCTCGCTCAGACCGATGAGCAGGATCTCGGCGTCCGGGTAGAGCGCGGCCAGGGTGTTGCACAGCGGGATGGAGCCGCCCTGGCCCGCCGTCTGCATCTCCTCGCCCGGATAGGCGGCACGCATCGCCGCCGACATCGCGGTGTACGCCGGGCTGGTGGTGTCGGCGCGGAACGGCTGGCCCTGGCCGATCTGTTCGACCGCGACCCGCGCGCCCCACGGGGCCTTCGCCTCCAGGTGCGCCGCGAGGAGCTTGGTGGCACCGGCCGCGTCCGTGCCCGGCGGAACGCGCAGGCTGACCAGGGCGCGTGCGCCGGCCTGTACGGACGGGGTGGCGCCGACGACCGGCGGGCAGTCGATGCCGAGGACCGTGACGGCGGGGCGGGACCAGATACGGTCGGAGACGGTGCCGGAGCCGATCAGCCCGACGCCGCCCAGGACTTTGGCGTCCTTGCGGAACTCCTCCTCGGGGTACTGCAGGCCCTCCCAGCTCGCGTCGGAGGCGAGACCCTCCACGGTCGTCGAGCCGTCCTCGGCCCGCAGTGAGTCCAGGATGCGGATCAGCGCGGCCAGCGCGTCGGGGGCGGCGCCGCCGAACTGGCCCGAGTGCAGGTTGCCTTCGAGGGTGTCCACCTGGACGCGTACGAGTGTCATGCCGCGCAGCGTGGCGGTGACCGTCGGGAGGCCGACCCGGAAGTTGCCCGTGTCGCCGATGACGACCGTGTCCGCGGCGAGCAGCTCCGGATGCGCCTCGGCGTACTGCTCGAGACCGCCGGTGCCCTGTTCCTCCGAGCCCTCCACGATGACCTTGACGCCGACCGGGACGCCGCCGTTGGCCTTGAGCGCGCGCAGGGCGGTGAGGTGCATGATCAGCCCGCCCTTGCAGTCCGCGGCGCCACGGCCGTACCAGCGGCCGTCGCGCTCGGTCAGCTCGAAGGGCGGGGAGAGCCAGGCGGACTCGTCCAGCGGCGGCTGGACGTCGTAGTGCGCGTAGAGGAGCACGGTCGGCGCGCCCGCCGGGCCCGGCAGGTAGCCGTAGACGGACTGGGTTCCGTCGGGGGTGTCGAGCAGCGCGACGTCCTGGAAGCCCTCGGCGCGGAGCGCGTCCGCGACCCAGTTCGCCGCCGCCTCGCAGTCGCTCCTGGGGAACTGCGCGGGGTCGGCCACCGAGGGGAACGCGACCAGCTCGGCGAGCTCCGCCCGCGCGCGCGGCAGCAGCGAAGCGACGGTTTCGGCGAGCGGGGCGACGGTGGCCGGCTCCATGGGCACGCTCCTTGTGGGTGGATACGGCGAAGTACGTGTACCGGTGGGTACGTGTACGTACGGCAGATGTGCTGCCGATCCTCCCACAGCGGGCCTTGGTGACCATGAGCCGTAGGATGCGGACTCGGGGCGTGGTTCCTGCGCCCTGCCGGAGCCACGGTCGAGCGGAGCGGAAGCACAGGTGAGCAGCGAGAGCGCGGGACAGGACCGGTCGGTGTGGGACGTGGTGGTGGTCGGGGCCGGTCCCGCCGGTGCCTCGGCGGCGTATGCCGCCGCCGTCGCCGGGCGCAGGGTCCTGTTGCTGGAGAAAGCGGAGCTGCCCCGGTACAAGACCTGTGGCGGAGGCATCATCGGTCCCTCGCGGGACGCGCTGCCGCCCGGCTTCGAACTGCCGCTGCGGACGCGGGTGAACGCCGTGACGTTCTCGCTGGACGGACGGCTCTCGCGCACCCGCCGCTCGAAGCACACGCTCTTCGGACTCATCAACCGCCCGGAGTTCGACCAGGGGCTGGTGACCTCGGCCCAGGACGCGGGGGCCCGGCTGCGGACGGGTGTCTCCGTCTCCCGGGTCGAGCAGTACGGCCCCTCGGTGCCCGACCGGAGCACCGTCGCCCTGGTGCTGAGCGACGGGGAGATCGTGCTGACGCGGGCGGTCGTCGGCGCCGACGGCAGCGCCGGCCGGACGGGAGCGCATGTCGGGGTGAAGCTCGACCAGGTGGACCTGGGCCTGGAGGCGGAGATCCCCGTTCCGCCGACGGTCGCGGAGGACTGGGCCGGGCGGGTGCTCATCGACTGGGGCCCGCTGCCGGGCAGTTACGGCTGGGTGTTCCCCAAGGGCGACACCCTCACGGTCGGGGTGATCTCGGCGCGTGGCGAGGGCGCGGGGACCAAGCGCTACCTCGAGGACTTCGTCGCGCGCCTCGGGCTCGCCGGGTTCGAGCCCAGCATCTCCTCGGGACATCTGACCCGCTGCCGGGCCGAGGACTCGCCGCTCTCACGAGGACGGGTGCTGGTCTGCGGGGACGCGGCAGGACTGCTCGAGCCCTGGACCCGGGAGGGCATCTCCTTCGCGCTGCGCTCGGGGCGGCTCGCGGGGGAGTGGGCGGTACGGGTCGCGGAGGCTCGCGACGCGGTGGACGCCCGCCGTCAGGCGCTCAACTACGCCTTCGCCATCAAGGCCGGGCTCGGTGTGGAGATGGAGGTCGGTCGGCGGATGCTGGCCGCCTTCGAGCGCCGGCCGGGACTGTTCCACGCGGCGATCACCGGCTTCCGGCCGGCCTGGAACGCCTTCGCCAAGATCACCCGCGGCCGGACGACCCTGGCCGAGATCGTCGGCACCCATCCGGCGGCCGGGCGGGCGCTGATGGCGCTGGACCGTCTCTGAACCCTCTGTCTCATCCCTGGACGGTGATCCGGAAGATCGGGTGGTCGGGGGCGATCCTGCGGAGCTCCTCGTCGGAGGAGTCGGGTCCGACGCCACCGAAGAAGGCGCCGACCTCCGCCTTCCACCGCTGGAGATAGGCGCGCAGCAGCTCGGGCTTCTCGTCGTCCGGGACCTCGACGGCGGTGAAGGTGTCGACGTTCTTGCCGAGGTGCAGCTCACCACCGCCCGCGGCGCGCATGTTGTGGGTCCACTGGACGTGGCCGCGGGGTGCGACGAGGTAGTGCCGTCCGTCGACGGTGAGCAGATTGACCGGGGTGCGGCGCCACTCACCGCTCTTGCGGCCGCGCACGGCCAGAACTCTCGACCCCCACACGCTCACTCCGCGCCGGGTGAGCCAGGCGACGGCGCGGTTGAGCACCTGGACGGTGAACCAGCCGGGCTTCTTGACGTGATCGACCATCGGATTCCTCCAGAAGTGTGAGCACTGCTCTCCCTGAAGAGCAGTGTTGCACTTTCCAAGGAGCTGAAGCAAGAGCAGTGCTCTTGTTGTTGGCCGCTGATCCGGACAGTGGCAGACTGGCCGCCATGACTGCCATCAGGGGAGCCAGGGAACGCGCCCGCATCGAGGTCACCGCGGCCATCAAGGACGAGGCGCGGCGGCAGCTCGCCGCCGCGGGCGCGGCCAAGCTGTCGCTGCGTGCCGTCGCCCGCGAGCTGGGCATGGTCTCCTCGGCGCTCTACCGCTATTTCCCCAGCCGTGACGATCTGCTGACCGCGCTGATCATCGACGCCTACGACGCCCTCGGCGAGGCCGCCGAGCAGGCGCTCGCCAAGGCCTTCCACGACACCCCCGTCGACCGCTGGACCGCGGTCTGCCGCGCCGTACGCGCCTGGGCCCTCGCCCGGCCGCACGAGTACGGCCTCATCTACGGCTCACCGGTGCCCGGTTACTCCGCACCCGAGGCCACCATCGAGCCGGCCTCCCGCGTGGGCCTCGCCCTCATCGCCGTCGTCGGAGACGCCCATGCGACCGGCGTCTTCCGCGTACCGGACGAGCCCCCGGCCCCTGAAGCGGTGCTGCGCGACGCCGGGCGGCTGCGCGAGCGACTGGGTGTGACGCTGCCCGCCCCGCTCCTGGCGGAGACCGTGGCCGCCTGTGCTCAGCTCTTCGGCCTGGTCAACTTCGAACTCTTCGGCCAGTTCAACCGCGTGGTCGAAGCCAGGGAGGAGTTCTTCGACCGGGCCGTGCTCCGTCTCGCCCGGGGCATCGGCCTGGACCGTTGTGCCCCAGCCGCTGCGGGCGGCGGCGACGGCGCCGGGGCCTGAGGCGGCGAGCCTGCTCCACAGGGGTCGCGCGGCCACCCCGCCGCGACCGATTCCGGGGCGGGCCAGGGCTGCGGGCGCCGGAGCCGGGCGCGGTGCGGAGCTACGCGGGTGTGACGCGACGGTGAGGCGGCGTGCCGTGCGGTGTGACGCGACGGTGAGGCGGCGTGCCGTGCGGCGGCATTCGGTCCGGTGGCGTGCCGTGCGGTGGCGTGCGCGGCGGCGGTGGGCTACTGCGCAGGGAGTACGCCGGATCACCACGCCCGGCTGACGCCGTACGTCCCCGGCCAGGTCTAGCGTTGCCCTATGACAGCGGGACGGGCGCCGGAGCCGCAGCAGGACACGCGCGGCGAGCCGCTCTGGCACTGGCTGCTCCAACCCCCGGGCCTGCGGCGGCTGCCCTGGGCCTCCTCCCTCGCCGTGGCCTTCCTGCAGATGGGCGGATCGCAGTTCGCGTCGCACGAGCAACCGGCCCGGGAGCCGCTCGACGCCTTCGCCCGGGTGCTGCTGCTCGTCGGACCGGTGCTGCTGCTCCTGCGCCACCGCAATCCGCGGGTGGCCGTTTTCGGCGCGTCCGCCGCGGCGTTGCTCTACATCGGAGCCGGATACGCCTACGGCCCGATCTTCGCCAGCGTCGCCATCGCCTGCTTCGCCGCCATCACCTCGGGGCACCGCCGCGCGGCCTGGTTGGCGATCGGCCTGCTCTGGGCGGGCCATCTGCTCATCGGCCACTGGCTCTACCGCCGGCTGCCGCCGGGTGGCGACGACTCGGCGCCCTGGGGCCAGGAACTGGGCGTCACCGCCTGGGTGCTGGCCATCGTCGCCGCCTCCGAGCTGGCCCGGGTGCGCCGCGAGCAGCTGGTCCGCGAGCGCGCCGAGCGGCGGCAGGCGGAGCGCCGCCGCACCGACGAGGAGCGGCTCCGTATCGCCCGCGAGCTGCACGACGTGCTGGCTCACAGCATCTCCGTCATCAACGTCCAGGCCGGCGTCGGTCTGGCCCTGCTGGATCAGGACCCCGAGCAGGCCCGTACCGCGCTGACCACCATCAAGAGGGCCAGCAAGGAGGCGCTCGGTGAGGTCCGTCAGGTACTCGACACGCTCCGTACGCCGGGCGACGCGCCGCGCTCGCCCGCCCCCGGGCTGGACCGGCTGGCCGAGCTGACGGAGCAGGCCTCCCATGCGGGCCTGACGGTGGAGGTGGCCGTGGAGGGCGTACGGACCCCGCTTCCGGCAGGCGCCGACCTCGCCGCCTTCCGCATCGTCCAGGAGGCCCTGACCAACGTTGTCCGCCACTCCGGCTCCCGCACCGCCCACGTGCTACTGCGCTACGACCCCGGGCAGCTGGAGATCCGGGTGGACGACGACGGTCCGGCGACGACCGGTGGCGAAAGCGGCGGCGGCAACGGGCTCGTCGGAATGCGGGAGCGGGCGGCCGCACTCGGTGGCACGGTCGAGGCAGGCCCGCGCGGCGACGGGGGTTTCCGGGTGCTGGCACGCATCCCCATCGCCTCCGCGGATACGGTGGCACCGGACCCGCAGAAGGAGACACCGTGATCCGCGTACTGCTCGCCGACGACCAGCTGCTCGTCCGGGCAGGCTTCCGGGCTCTGCTCGACGCGCAGCCCGGCATCGAGGTCACGGGCGAAGCCGCGGACGGCGAGCAGGCCCTCGCAATGGTCCGCGAACTGCGCCCGGACATCGTGCTGATGGACATCCGCATGCCACGGCTGGACGGACTGGCGGCCACCCGCCGGATCACCGGGGACCCGGAGCTGGAACAGGTGAAGGTGGTCATGCTCACCACCTTCGAGCTGGACGAGTACGTCTTCGAGGCGATCCGCTCCGGCGCGTCCGGGTTCCTCGTCAAGGACACGGAACCGGAGGAACTGCTGCGGGCCGTACGGGCCGTGGTCGACGGCGACGCACTGCTGTCCCCCGGAGTGACGCGCCGTCTGATCGCCGAGTTCGCGGCCCGCTCGAAGGAGCCCGCGGCGGAAACGAGCCTGAGCGAGCTGACCGAACGGGAACGGGAGGTGATGGCCTTGGTCGGCATCGGACTGTCCAACGAGGAGATCGCACGCCGGCTGGTCGTCAGCCCGCTGACCGCGAAGACCCACGTCAGCCGTGCCATGGTGAAGCTGGGCGCCCGCGACCGGGCCCAACTGGTCGTCCTGGCCTATGAGTCGGGCCTGGTCCGCCCCGGCTGGCTCGGTTGACGCCACAGCACCCGCACCACGCGCACCACGAAGGCCGCAGCGGCTGTGACCGCGGCGGCCTTGAACAGCAGCTGCTCCTCACCGCGGGGCAGGTCCCCCAGCAGCGCGGGGCTCGCGAGGGCGAGGAACACAACGGCTCCGAGCACCGCGCCGGTGACGACAGCGAACATGATCTCGACGGTCATCGCGTCGCGCTCGGCCTGCGTATGGGTACGGGGCATGACCGCAGTCTGCCAACCCCCGTTCGACCGGACGGCAGGCTTCCGTACCCGCCCCCACCACCCCTGCGAGGGAAGCCGAGCTATGCCGATCTTCGAACGGCCGTACCGCGGACGGCTGCGGAGCTTCCGAAGGGCACGGGTGTGTCGTCGGCCGGACACCGGCCACCAGCGCTGCCGGTCCACTGGTGGAGCGTCAGCCCTGGGGATGCCGCGTCGCGCCCCGGGTGGCATACGCGACGACCGCCGCCACGCCCGACAGCATCGCGACCGTAGTGAGGGCGGCGGGCAGCGAGAGCCAGTCGGCGAGGAAGCCGATCGCGGGCGGGCCGAGGAGCATCCCGCCGTAGCCGAGCGTGGAAGCGGCGGCGACCCCCTTCGCTCCGGCCAGCGCCCCCGCCCGCCCGATGGCGATGGGGAAGATGTTGGCCAGGCCCAGTCCCGTGACGGCGAAACCGGCCAGCGCGGGCCATACGGACGGGGCCAGAGCGCCGAGCAGCATGCCCGCCGTGGCGGTCGCACCGCCCGCCACCAACGCACGTGTCTGCCCGAGCCGTTCGAGCAGCGCCGTGCCGGTCAGCCGGCCGACCGTCATGGCGAGCGCGAAGACGGAGTAGCCCGCGGCGGCGATCCCGGGGTGGGCGCCCAGGTCCTGCTGGAGGTGGAGCGCGCCCCAGTCGGCGAGCGCCCCCTCGCCGTAGGCCGTGCACAGCGCGATCAGGCCGAAGACGACGACCAGCCGGCGCGTACGGCCCGTCGGCCGGTTCCCAGGCGCGGCGGCGGGCCGCTCCCGCTCGACGTGCGGCACGGGGTGGGCGAGGAGCGTACGGCCCGCTGCCGCCGTCAGGAGCAGCCCGGCGATGGTGAGCACCAGCAGATGCCGGCCGACGGAGAGATGACCCGCCACCAGGCCGCCGAGGCCCGCGCCGAGCATTCCGCCGAGGCTGAAGGCGGCGTGGAAGCTCGGCATGACCGGGCGGCGCAGCGCGGCGACCAGATCCACGGCAGCGCTGTTCATGGCGACGTTGATCGCGCCATAGGCCGCGCCGAAAGCCAGCAGCACCAGCCCCAGGGCGAGCGCGGAATGAGTGAGTGGCGGCAGGGCGATGCTCAGCGACAGCAGTCCGCCGGAGGCCACGGTGACCGGGTGGTTGCCGAAGCGGCCGCACAGCCGTCCGGTGACCATCATGGTGGCGACCGCGCCCGCCGACACGCCCAGCAGGGCCAGACCGAGATCGCCCGCGGAGGCGCCGGTCTGCTGTTTGATCGCGGGGATGCGCACCACCCAGCCGGCGAACAGGAAGCCGTCGAGGGCGAAGAATGTCGTCAGGGCGATACGGAGGCGGTTCAGGGCGGGGTCGGCGGTGTCGCGGTGAACGACTCTCCCCGGAAGGGCGGTCCGTATTTTGTTTAGGATCGGCACAAAGTAAGAATAGAGGCGTGACCCAGACTCGGACAACACGGCTGGAGAGAGGCCGCAGCGCCCTCGGCCCGGCCCTGGAGCTCGTACACACCGGCCGCGCGCCCACGCGCTCCGTGCTGACCGCGGAGCTCGGCGTGACCCGCGCCACAGCGGGCGCGGTCGCGGCCGAGCTCGAGACGCTCGGGCTGATCCAGGTCGACTCCCGGCCCGGGGCCGCCGCCGGATCGCAGGGCCGCCCCTCCCACCGGCTGGCGATCGACCCCGCCGGCCCCGTGGTCCTCGCCACCCAGGTGCACGCCGACGGCTTCCGCGCCGCGCTGGTCGGCCTCGGAGGCCGGATCGTGGCCACGGTGCCGGGCTGCATGACCGTGCCCGCCGACCCCGTGCACGTGCTGAGCGCCGTCGTCGACGCGGGCGCCGAACTGCTGCGCGGCAGCGGCCGGCGCTGTCTCGGCGCCGGGCTCGCCGTCCCCTCGGCGGTCGCCGAACCCGAGGGCGCCGCCCTCAACCCACTGCACGTCGCCTGGCCGGCCGGCGCCCCCGTACGGGAGATCTTCGCCGAACGCGTACGGGCCGCGGGCCTCTTCGGCGCCGACGGCGGGGGCGGGGCCACGGGTACCGGGCCGACCGCCTTCACCGGCAACGACGTCAACCTCGCCGCCCTCGCCGAACACCGGCACGGGGCGGGCCGCGGCGCCCGTGACCTGCTGTGCGTGGCGACCGGCCACCGCGGCGTCGGCGGGGCCCTCGTCCTCGACGGGCGGCTGCACAGCGGCAGTTCGGGCCTCGCGCTCGAAGTCGGCCATCTGACCGTCAACCCGCAGGGGCGGGCCTGCCACTGCGGCAGCCGCGGCTGCCTCGACGTCGAGGCCGACCCGCTCGCCTTCCTCACCGCCGCCCGCCGTGACCCCGGTCCCGAGGTGTCCCTCCTCCAGCAGGCCCGGGACCTGCTGCGCACGGAGTACGACGACCCCTCGGTACGGACCGCCACCGAGGTGCTCATCGACCGCCTCGGCCTGGGACTCGCCGGACTGGTCAACATCCTCAACCCGGACCGCATCATCCTCGGCGGACTCCACCGCGAGCTGCTCGGCGCCGATCCGGAGCGGCTCCGCGCCGTCGTCGCCGACCGCAGCCTGTGGGGACAGAGCGGAAGTGTCCCGATCCTGCCGTGCACCCTCGACCACAACAGTCTGGTCGGGGCGGCCGAACTGGCCTGGCAGCCCGTCCTGGACGACCCGCTCGCCGCGCTGCAGCCGGTCTGACCGCTCCCCGCCGCGGCGCCCCCGCTCCCCGGACTGCGTCCGGGTCTCCCGGGCACGGCACCCCGTCGGCCTTCGGCAGGGGACCCGGGTACGGGATCGGTGCTCCGCCCCCGCTGCGACGCGCCCCGGGGAGACTCCTCGGCGCGGTCAACGGGGCGCTGACCAGGGAGGCAGACGGCAGAGCAGGCAGCGCAGGCAGGCGGGTCGCACCGGCCGCCGAGGCGTAGTGCCGCGTCCCGCCGTACTCCCGCGGAAGCAGCCCAGAAGCCGTCCGGCGTACGACGACACGGCACCCCTCCCGCGGCGACTTTCGGTAGCGAGGCAGAAATCTCTACCGAGGAGTGATGCGACCATGAACACTCTTGCCCACAGTGTCCACGACGGCGGGCCCGGCCCGTGGATCCTGCTCTTCCCGCTGATCTGGGCCGCCGTCATCGCCGGTGTCGTGATCCTGCTGCGGCGCACCGTGTGGCGCGGCCGTGGTCCCGGCCGTGGCCGGTCACCGTGGCAGCCGCGGGCGGGGTACGACGAGAACTCGCCCCTCGATCTGCTCGGACGGCGCTTCGCCGCCGGAGCGATCGACGAGGACGAGTACTGGCGCCGGCTCTCCGTTCTCAACGAGGAGTTCGGCCGCAGCAAGGGCGGTGCGGCATGACCGCCCTCACCACCACCGGCCCGGTCCCGGCGGGTCCGCATCGTCGACGCCGTCAAGGTGGTAGGGCACGGGGGAAGCAGCAACACGTCGCCGTCGCCCGCGCGTTCGCCGGGCGGCCCGACGTGGTCTTCGCCGACGAACCGACCGGCAACCTCGACTCGCGCCCCGCGAGGAGGTGCTGGGGCTGCTCGGCCGCGCCGTACGCGACATGGGCCGCACCGTCGTCATGGTCACCCACGACCCGGTGGCCGCCGCCCACGCCGATGAGGTCGTCTTCCTCGCCGACGGCCGCCTCGTCGACCGGATGCATGAGCCCACCGCCGAGCGCGTACTCGACCGGCTCCAGCGCTTCCTGCCGGTTCAGGACGCCTCATCGGCCGCGGCCGCGGGGCCCCGCACCCCAGGGCCCGCCGTCACGGAGCGAGTGAGGACATGAGCAGCGCTACGGGCAAAGGGCGGAGCGGCGCCCGCGCCTCACTGCGCATCAGCTCCGCTTCGCTCCGCGACCACCACTCGTACGGGCCTCCGACAGCGCCGGGACGAGTGCCTTCTCGGTACCGCCGCTGCAGCTCACCGTGGTCGCCCTGGTGGGCCTGGCCGCCGGTGTGCTGGCGGGCCGGCGCCCGGCACGCCGTGCGGCGCGGCTGGACGTCCTGCGGGCACGGAGTGACCCGCAGGCACTGCCCCTACGCGGCCCCGGTCACCACGCGACGGCCGACCGGGGCCCGTTCCGGTCCGGCCACTCGGCCGTCATCGGCGCGGGGCCGGCCGGAACGCCGTGGGCCGCGGCCGGAGCGGGCGTGCACAGGGGGTAGGGCGCGAAGGAGGTGCCCGGCGTCGGCGGGCCCGCGGCCGAGGCCGGGACAGCCGCAGCCGGTGCGTGCAGCGTGAACCAGACCGCCTTGCCCCCGTCGTCGTGCGGCCGTACCCCCCAGCTCTCGCTGAACGAGGCGACCAGCGCCAGGCCGCGGCCGCAGGTGGCGGCCAGGTCCGCACCGCGCAGACTCGGTACGCGCGGATCGCTGTCGCGCACCGATACGGTCAACCGGTCCGTGAAGAGAGCGATCTCGACTCTGCACTGCTTGTCCGGCTCCGCATGTCGATGGACGTTGGTGAGGAGCTCGGTGACCCCGAGCGCCGCCGAATCGATCAAGGGATCGAGATGCCAGTAGCGCAGCTGCGCCGAGACGATCCTGCGGACCTGTCCGATCCGCGACGGCAGGGCCTGGAGCTCCACCGTGCAGTGCCTGCTTGGCTTGCTGATCACGGACGACTCCCTGATGAGGTTCGGAAGACGAAGAACGCATCCAACAGTGCTGACTGCTGCCCATGTCCGGCGGCTCCGGCTCGATGCGTCACCGCTGGTGAACCCTCAGTTACGTCTCACCAGAGTGACCCCGGGAGAGCGCACGCGCAACTCGCGCAACCCCCGAGGAATGCACATCATGTCCGTGCCGCTTGCCCGCCCGCCGTCCGCACCGCGTCGAGGAACCGGTGTGCCAGGGTCGGCCCCGGCTCTCCCTGGGCGGTGTCCTGCCCTCCCAGGGTCAGCAGGTAGCGGGTGCCGTTGATGGTGGCCAGCGCCCGGTCCCGAGCCGAGAACCACGGCTTGCCCGCGCGCACCAGATGCACCGGCGCGCTGTCGATCTCGCTCCCGTAGCTGGTCAGCAGCGTCAGCCTGCCGTCCCGGATGCGCACCTGCCCGGCGCGGGTGAGGGAGCGCAGACGGCGCCCGATCCGTACCCCGGTCGCCGTGAACTCCGGTTCTGCCATCCGCACCGCCCCCTAGTGAAAACGTCGGCGAGAGAAGGCGTCGGCTGCACCGCCATCGTCCTCCCCTTCTGCGCAGTCTGCCCGCGGCCGGGCTCGTGCACCAGTGCCCCTTTATGATCGAAATGACCCGGTGATAGCGTCCGGGCACTGAACATGATCGTGAGGAGCGGCGCTGGTGCGCACCACCCAGCAGGAGCAGGCCGGCGGCGCGGCCATGACCATCGACGTGGACCGCAGCGATCCGGGCTACCGGGCATGGCTGAAGGAAGCGGTACGCAAGGTCCAGGCCGACGCAAATCGCTCTGCCGATACGCACCTTCTGCGTTTCCCGCTGCCCGAGGAGTGGGGCATCGACCTGTACCTCAAGGACGAATCCACCCATCCGACCGGCAGTCTGAAGCACCGTCTGGCGCGCTCGCTGTTCCTGTACGGGCTCTGCAACGGATGGATCCGGCCGGGCAGGCCGGTGATCGAGGCGTCCAGCGGCTCGACCGCGGTCTCCGAGGCGTACTTCGCGGCGCTGATCGGGGTGCCGTTCATCGCGGTGATGCCGCGGACGACCAGCCGGGAGAAGACCCGGCTGATCGAATTCCATGGCGGACGGTGCCATCTGGTGGACGACCCGAGGACGGTGTACGCGGTTTCGGCTCAGCTCGCCGCCGACTCCGGGGGCCACTACATGGACCAGTTCACCTACGCCGAGCGGGCCACCGACTGGCGGGGCAACAACAACATCGCCGAGTCGATCTACCAGCAGCTGCGCCTGGAGCGCTATCCCGAACCGGCCTGGATCGTCGCCACCGCCGGCACCGGCGGCACCTCCGCGACCATCGCGCGGTACGTGCACTACATGCTCTACGACACCCGGGTCTGTGTGCCCGATCCGGAGAACTCCTGCTTCTTCGAGGGCTGGACGACCGGGAACGCGGATGCCTCGAGCGAGTGCGCGTCGCGTATCGAGGGCATCGGGCGCCCGCGCATGGAGCCGAGCTTCGTGCCCGGCGCGATCGACCGGATGATGAAGGTACCGGACGCGGCCAGCGTCGCGGCCGTACGGGCCCTGGAGCGCGCCATCGGCCGCAGGGCCGGGGGCTCCACCGGAACCGGTCTGTGGAGCGCCCTGAAGATCGTCGCGGAGATGGTGGCGGAGGGGCGTACGGGCAGTGTTGTCACGCTGATCTGCGACCCGGGCGACCGCTACCTCGACAAGTACTACTCCGACGCGTGGCTGGAAGAACAGGGCCTGGACATCGCGCCGTACACCACGGCGATCCGCACACTGCTCGCCACCGGCGTCTGGCCCGACCCCACGTCCTCACCGGACCAGGCTCCCGTTCGAGCGGACTAGGCATCTGCCCAAGACCGGGCGTCGGGGCGGGCGTTGGGCCAGGCACCGCAGGGTGATCAACGGCATTCTTTTCCGGGAGCGGACCGGGGTGCCGTGGCGGGATCTGCGCGCCGGCTGAGGACGGAACGGTCAGCGCACGCTTCTCCCGGCGGCGTTCGCCTGCCACTCGCGGCCGATGGAGCGCATCAGCGCCGGGTACACCCCGATGTACCGGAAGGGCTTGATGGCGGCCATGTAGAGGGTGCCGAACAGCCCGTTCGGCTTCACCAGGACGGCCATCTGGCCGCGGTAACCGCCGGACCCGTCCGGGACCCAGCCGATGTGCATCACCGCGTGCACGATCTTGTTGCCCATCTCGGCGGCCCACTCTTCGTCCCGCTGATAGAGGGAGGTGAACGGGGACGAGCCGAGGTCGGGACCCTGGGGGCCCTCGCGAAGGTCCGCCGGCAACCGGTCACGCAGGGAAGGCAGCCGGGTGCTGATGCCGGTACCGGACTTGTCCCAGCCGAGCAGTGCTCCGAGCTTCCAGCGGACGGCGAAGAGCGCGCGGGAGACGGGACCTTCTCCGTTCACCCCGCTCCTGATTCCTTCGGCGGTCTGGCGCACCAGCCACACAAGGTCGTCGGGTCCGCCGGGGGTGGGCAGTGCCCACACGTCCTCGACCGTGAAGTCGTCGGCGATCTCGTGGATCCGCCAGGGGCGGTCGGTGTGGGCGGTTCGGGGAAGTCGCATGAGCAGGGCCCTATCTATACGGTGACGTATATATCGAGCGTAGACCCATCTATGCGCCCCCGTATACTCGGCAGGGACGTGAGGAGGCACACCCCATGGGCGCGACCCGCACGCCACGCGGCAAGTGGATCGAGGAAGGCTTGCGGGCACTGGTCGCAGGCGGCCCCGAAGCCGTCCGGATCGAGGCGCTGGCGCAGGGGCTCGGCGTCAGCAAGGGTGGCTTCTACGGGTACTTCCGCAACCGGGGCGCGCTGCTCACCGAAATGCTCGACACCTGGGAGTACGAGGTCACCGAGAGCGTGATCGAGCAGGTTGAGAGCGACGGGGGAGACGCCAGGGCCAGACTGGAGCGGCTGTTCGCCATCGTCGCCGCCGCCACCGACGGGCCGGTGCGGGGCACCACCGCCGATATAGCGATCCGCGACTGGGCCCGCCGCGACGCGACCGTCGCCGAGCGCCTGCGCCGCGTCGACAACCGCCGTATGGACTACCTGCGTTCCCTGTTCTCCTCCTTCTGCCCCGACGAGGACGAGGTCGAGGTCCGCTGCCTGCTCGCCGTCTCGGTGCGCATCGGCAACCACTTCAATGCCGCCGACAACGGCAGGCGCAGCCGCGCGGAAGTGATGGAGCTGATCAGGCAACGGCTGCTGGAGTAGCCGCCCCCGCCATCGTCACCCGCACGTGGCGTCACTCTCACGTGGCTCAACGTGCGCCGGGACCGGCCCCTTCCGAGAGCCGCTCGTCGAGGGCGCGCACCGCATCGCGGAAGGCGCGTCCCAGGCCGGGACGCAGGATCCTCAAGGCCAGCCGCAGCGGTGCGGGACCGTCGGCCGCGAACGTCCACTGCACCCGGGTGCCGGTGCCGGCCGGCGACAGCCGCCACTCCTCCAACAGGGCTTTCAACCCCGGGGCGTTGGTCTCGTCCACGCGGTACGCGTACCGCTCCGGGGATTCAGCCGCCAGGATCGTCTCCCGGAAGCGGGTGCCGCCGCTCAGACGCACCTCACGGCCCGTCCCGCCACCGGTCGGCCGGGCCGCCGTGACCGCACGGAACCACCGCGGCCAGTTCTCCACATCCTCGGCCAGGGCCCGGTGCACCACCTCGGGAGCGGCGCTCACATCGGCCGAGAAGACCAGCCGCACCGGAGCGGACACCACGAAGTCGAGTTCCACGGGGCGGAGTCGGCGCGCCATTCGACGTGCACCTCCCAGGGGGTTCCCGGTCGCTGCTGTGCCGGGGCGAAACACCATAGCTGCCGGGTCGTCAGATGTCTTCGGTGCCTTCGGTGCCTTCGGTCTCGCCGGCGACCACCAGCTGCGGCAGGTGCTCGGAGATCTCCGCCCGGGCGGCCGCGGGCAGCCCCGCGTCGGTCACCAGCGCGTCCACCTCGTCCAGCGAGGCGAAGGAACTCAGCCCCACGGTCCCCCACTTGGTGTGGTCGGCGACCACCACCACCCGCCTCGCCGACTGCACGAACCGCCGGTTGGTCTCCGCCTCCGCGAGATTCGGCGTCGACAGCCCGGCCTCCACCGATATCCCGTGCACCCCGAGGAACAGCACATCGAAGTGGAGCGAGTGGATCGCCTGGTCGGCGACCGGCCCCACCAACGAGTCCGACGGCGTCCGCACCCCGCCCGTCAGCACCACCGTGGCCGCCTCGGACCGGTGCGCCTTGCCCCCGCGCGCCGCCGCCCGCTGCGCCGTGTGGAAGACCTCCGCCACCCGCACCGAATTCGTCACCACGGTCAGATCCGGCACGTCCAGCAGACGGTGCGCCAGGGCGAACGTGGTCGTCCCACCGGAGAGCGCGATGGCCGAACCAGGCGCCACCAGCGGGGCCGCCGCGCGGGCGATGTCCTCCTTGGCGGTCAGCTCCAGGCTCGACTTCGCCTCGAAGCCCGGCTCATGCGTACTCGCCTCGGCGACCGGCACCGCGCCGCCGTGCACCTTCTCGATCACGCCCTGCCGGGCCAGCGCGTCCAGATCCCGACGGACCGTCATGTCCGAGACGTTGAGCTTCCGGGTCAGCTCGTTGACCCGGACCCCGCCGCGCCGCCGGACCTCGTCGAGGATCAGGGCACGCCGCTGCTCCGCGAGGAGATTCTGGTTGTCGCTCACCCCGGCCCGTCCTTCCACCCGCAATGATCGTCCCGGCCCGTCCGCGTTCATCCTCGCATGGGCCGGTGACACCGGCCGGGCGTGCGCCCCCGCACCACCACCGAGCGCCCGTCGTGCCACATCACGATCCGGCTTCCCTCACCGGCAGGGGGCTGCGCCCGCCCCGCCCTGGCAGGATCCTGGAGCGGCACTCGTACGGGATCGGGGGAGAGGCGATGGCGTCGGCCATGCAGCCGGACACAGGCACGAGGACGGACCGGGGAGAGGCGGGGCGGGGCGATACGAGACGGGGTGGCGAGCCGGAACTCGCCCTCGAACTCCTGGTGCACGGGGTCGGCGGCACCACACCGCAGGAGATGCTCGACGATCCCAGAACGGTCCTCGTGACCGGGGACGAGACCGCCGGCATCTTCCGGCGCACCGACGACGCCGACGCCGAGTGCCGACCGGAGGAGTACCGGGACCGGCCCGTCCCCGAGGCCTACTGCTGGTCCAATCTGACCTCCGGCAACGGTGCCCGCGCCCTGTGGCTGGTGCTGCTGCCCTTCATGGTCGCCAACCTCGCCCACTGGATGCGGCCCGCCTCCTCGAGCCGCCACACCGCGGTGCGCACCTACGGTGTCCTCGTACGGCTGCTCTCCCTGAGCCTCACCGTGCTGCTGGTCGCCGCCGCCTGCGAGGTCGCGCTCGATCTGCTGGCCTGGCAGTGCGCGGGCTCCGCGGTCTGTGCCGCGGACAAGTCCTGGCTCGGTTTCCTTTCCCCGGACCACGGCGGCTGGTGGAGCCTGCCGGGCCGGCGGCTGGCCCTCGCCGCCCTCGTGCCCGCCGCCCTCACCGGACTGCTGTGGTGGCTCTCGCACCGCACCTGGAGCGCGTACGAGAGCCAGCCGCCGCTGCGCCGCGCGGTCGGCGAGGACGACCCCGAGGCGGGCGCCCGCCCCGCGCTGCGGCTGCCCGGCTTCTGGTACGGCCGCCGTCTGGTGGCCCGGCTGCGCGCCGCCCACACCGCCGCGGGCTTCCTCACCGTCGCCGCCGCCCTCGCCGCGGCCGCCACCCGCTACGACCGCAAGCCCGGCGGCAGCGCCTGGCTGGACGCCCTCGGCTGGGGGCTCGAAGCGGCGCTGGTGGCCGCGGGGACCTTCGTGGTGTGGGTGGTGTGCAGCAGGGGGCGCAGCGAGACCGAGCCCGACGACCGGCTGGACAAGGCGATCGTGCGGGCCCTGCCCGGCACCGCCCTCGGCATCCTCGGCGTCGCCGTGCTGCACGCCGCCTGGTCGCGCCCCGGCTGGACCTCCAGCGGACTGCTGCCGGGCGACGAGACCTTCGGCGTGATCGCCCTCGGTCAGGGCGCCCTCGTCCTCGGCATCGCCGCGACCGCCTGGCGGCTGCGCCGCAGCGCCCCCGAGGAGCGCGGCGTGCTGGGCGGACTCGGCGGAGCGGCGGTGGCGATGCTCGCCTGCGCGCTCGGCGGACTGATGTCCGGCGGAGTGGCCCAGCGCGTCGCTGATTGGCTGGACGGTCCCGGCACCCCGGGAATGGAGGGCGGGCCGATCACCGGGCCGCCGGTGGTGCTCTCCTGGCAGGCCGCGATCATCCCGCTGCTGCTCGTCGCCCTTGTGATCATCGCGGGCTACTTCGCCGGCCAGACCTGGCGGGTCCGCCGCCAGGAGATCCGCGCCATGCCCGAGGTCTACCCGTGCGAGCCGGCGGACACGGCCCGCACCCGCAGGATCGCCGGGACCGTCGCCCGCGCCGGACTCACCGACTGCGCCCCCTGGTTCGTCGGCACCACCGCCGTGATCACCCTCGTGCTCGGCGGCGTCGCGGTCCTCGGCGCCTGGGGCACCAGCGAGGTACCTGGCCGGGCGGCCGAGGGCGCCCCGGGTGTGATCGCCGCCTGCGCCCAGACCGCGCAGGCGGTCGGCTCGTGGCTGATCGGCCTGGGCTTCATACTGTTCATCGCCTCGGGCCGGCGTGCCTACCGTGACGCCTCCGCCCGCCGCACCATCGGCATCCTCTGGGACGTCGGCACGTTCTGGCCGCGCGCGGCGCACCCCTTCGCGCCCCCCTGCTACGCGGAACGGGCCGTCCCCGACCTCACCTGGCGGATCGCCACCTGGACGCAGAGCACCGGCGGGCGGCTGGTGATCTCCGGTCACTCCCAGGGCAGCGTCCTGGCCGCCGCCGCCGTCTGGCAGCTCGACCCCCGCACCCGCCGCCGGGTGGCCGTGCTGACGTACGGCTCGCCCCTGGAGCGTCTGTACGGACGCTGGTTCCCGGCATACTTCGGTGCCGGCAAGCTGCGTGCCCTCCACCGCGAGGTGCACTGTTGGCGCAACCTGTGGCGCCGTACGGACCCGATCGGCGGACCCGTCCTGCCGGTCGCCGGCACGGAGCCGGAGGTGGACCGCGGCCCGCTGCTCGACCCGCTGGCCTACGGCCGCACCGCCGAACATCCGCTCCCCGCCCCGATCCTGGGCCACTCCGACTACCAGGCCGACCCGGCCTTCGCCGAGGAGCGCGCGGACCTCCTCGCACGCCTCCCGGACGCCCCGTGCCTCCCGGACGCCGTGCCGCGCCCGCGCGGCGAGGAGGACGGCGCTCAGGAGAGCTCGGGCAGGTCCTCCGGGTAGAGGAGGGTGAGGTCCTCGGTGCTCGGGGCGGCGAGCTGGGCCACCCGGCCCGCATGCCGCTCCACCATCGCTTCGAAGGTCTGGCGGGCGGTCCTGCCGTTGCCGAACGCCGGGCCCTTGGGGATCAGCGTGAAGTATTTGAGCAGTGCCTCGGAGGCGCCGTCACCGATGTGGTACTCGTGCTCCTCGGCCTGCTGCTCCACGATGCGCAGCAGCTCCTCGGGCGCGTAGTCGCCGAAGGTGATGGTGCGGGAGAAGCGGGACGCCACACCGGGGTTGACCGACAGAAAGCGGGCCATCTCCGCCGTGTACCCGGCGACGATCACCACCACGGACTCCCGGTGGTCCTCCATCAGCTTCACCAGGGTGTCGATCGCCTCACGGCCGAAGTCCCGCCCCGAGTCCTCGGGGGAGAGGGCATACGCCTCGTCGATGAACAGCACGCCGCCGCGCGCCCGGTCGAACGCCTCCTGGGTGCGGATCGCGGTCGAGCCGATGTGCTCGCCGACCAGATCGACCCGGGACACCTCGACGAGATGGCCGCGCTCCAGGACGCCCAGCGAGGCGAGGATCTCGCCGTAGAGCCGGGCGACCGTGGTCTTGCCGGTGCCGGGGGAGCCGGTGAAGACCAGATGGCGGCGGGCGGACGCGGCCTTGAGCCCGGCCTGCTGCCTCCTGCGGCCGACCTCGATCATGTCGGTGAGTGCCCGGACCTCCCGCTTGACGCCCTCCAGGCCCACCAGCGCGTCGAGTTCGCCGAGCACGGCGCCGGACGGGCGTGCGGGCTCCGCTTCCGGTTCCACCGCCCCGGAGGCCGCGGACGGCTGCTGCGCGGGTACGGCGGCGAGCAGGCCGGCCGTCCGGGAAGCGGTCTGCACGGCGGGAGCAAGGGCAGCGGGCGCAGCGGGCCGCCGGTGCTCGGCGCTCTCGTCGCTGGTGCAGTCCTCGCTGACCGGCCCCTCCTCGGCGAACTCGTAACCGCCGCGCGCGCAGCGCTCGGTACGGCAGCGTGTCAGGGTCGTACGGCAGCCGTCGATGATGTGGAAGCCGTAGCCGCTGCTGCCCGTCACCCGGCAGTTGTCGAAGGTGCCGCGGCCCTCCGCCGAGACGTAGAAACCCGCCTCCGTGGGTGACGTGACCGTGCACCGCTCGACGGTGGGGTCGGCGCCCTTGGTGACGATGATGCCCGTGGCCGCGCCGTCGATGGTGCAGCCCGCGAGGGTGCCGCCGCTGCCGTGGTCGCGGAACCAGGCGCCGGTCGAGGCCTCCCGGATGCGGCAGTCGTCCAGCTGTGCGCTCGCCCCGTCGCTCACCGACACCGCAGTGTTGCGGACCTGCGAGATGTCGCTGTCCACGACATCCGCGCGCGAGCCCCGGTCGAGGACGAACAGCGCGTCCGGCACATCGTGCACCCGGCACGAGTCGAGCACGGCCACCGCGCCGTCGCTCACCCACACCGCCGGGTAGTCGCCCGTGCTCTCGTGTATCTCGCACTGGTTGGCGTCGACCCGCGTCCCCGGGTCCCAGACGGACAGCCCGTTGCGCCCGAAGCGGCGCACCTTGCTGCGGGTGAGGGTCAGTACGGAGCGGGAGCGCAGATCGACCGCGTTCTCCGGGATGTCGTGGATGTCGCAGTCGGAGAGAGTGAGGACGGCGTCGGTGTCGAGGGTGACGCCGTCCGCCGACGTGCGGTGGACCGTGCAGTCGGTGAGGATCCCGGTCGCGCGCGAGGCCACCTGGACGCCGGTGCCCTTGATCTCGTACACCTCGCAGCCGATGGCCTCCAGCGAGCTGCCCTCGCCGGTCAGCGACATCCCGGCGCCGGAGGTGTGGTGGATCCGGCAGCGCTCCAGCCGTGGGTGCGCGCCGCCGCGCACGGCCACGCCGGACTGGCCCGCGCAGACCACCTCGCACTCCTCGAAGACCCCGCCCGCGCCGTCCATCGCGCCGATACCGATTCCGCCGGGGTTGTCGACGGTGCAGCGCCGCACGATGGGGCGGGCGCCGCCGCGGACCTCGATGCCCGCCGCCGAGCGGGTCGCCACCCTGAGGCCGGTCAACTCCGGTGCGCCGTCCTCGACGAGGAGCGCGGGCGCTGCCGAGTCCTGGCCCTCGATGTACAGGTCCTGGATGGTCGCGGAGGCGCGGACGGTCAGGGCGACCCCGTCGGCCGGGGCGAGGCGCACCGAGCCGCGGGCGCTTTCCGGGCCGCGCAGGGTGACGGCCCGCCGGACGACCAGGTTCTCGCGGTACGTACCGGGGGCGATGGACAGCACGTCGCCGTCCCCCGCGGCCTCCAGGGCCGCGGCGAGGGAGGCGTACTCTCCCGTGCGGCGCCGCCACCGCGATGTACCGGTGTGCGTCACCTGGACCGTGCCCTGTGGTGCCATGCTGCTGCCGTGCCCCCACCTCGTGCGTGCGTTCACCGCGTACGGCGGTGTACTGGCGCTCCACCGTAGCGTGCGCGGCGCGGGGGAGTTGACCGGTCAGCTGCCTGCGCCGGTCCGGCCCCAGTCCTGACCGGCCCGCTCCCACGCCCGGTCCCACTGCACGTACCGCCGGCGCATCAGACGCCATACGACCAGTCGCCGTGCGACCTCCAGCAGTCCGGCCGCCGCGGCGCCCGCGCCGACACCCGCGAGGGCGGCGTGCGCGGCGGCTGTCGACGCGTCCATGGGACGGGGGACGAGCTGTCCCCGGGCGTTGGTCCAGACCCGGAAGCGGTCGCCCGGGTTCATGGCCCGCGGGGCCGGTCGCACCGGCCCCGCGGGGGGATGTCCAGCCGGCGAGGACGCGGCGGTGCGCGTCCCGGTCGGACGAGGTCTCGGGGTCGGGGTCGACGGGTGGATGGGGCAGCTGCCGGACGACCGTCGCCGTCACGAGGTGCCGCTGCTGGTGCTGTTCCGATACGGACCGTGCCAGGGCGTCGTGCACGAGAGAGCGGGACGTCAGGCCGACGGCCGGCGCGCCGACCACGATGAACAGGGCGGCGAGCAGCGCCACCCAGGCCTCGGTGAGATCGGTTCCGCGGCGCAGCGGATTCCGCCGCCACCGCCAGAGTCCGCGAATGGCCCGCACTGTCATCCACCCCCTTCCGTGCATCGGTAACTACCACATACCGGGCGGCACATGCGTGGCGGCGGTCAAGAGAGAGCGACGTCACCCGTGCCCCCGCGTGCCCCGGCGCGGGTTACCCGATGACCTCCACAGGGTCCCCGGTGCGGAGGGTGCCGGTGCCCTCGGGGATCAGATTCTGGCCGAAAATCAGCTGATCGCCATCGAGCCTGTGCCGGGCGAGGGTACGCAGCGGCTCCTTGCCGCGTTCACCCGTCCGCTGATCTGTCGTGGTGATCACACAGCGGCCGCTCGGTTTGGCGACGCGGAAGGAGACCTCGCCGATCCTGATCCGGGACCAGTCGTCCTCGGCCCAGGGCGCGGTGCCGTCCACGACGACGTTGGGCCGGAAGCGGTTCATCGGCAGCGGCCCCTCGTCCGCGTGGTCGCCCTGGGCGATAAGGGAGTTCAGGGCGTCGAGGGAGGCCGTGGTGGTGAGCAGCAGCGGATACCCGTCGGCGAAGCTCACGGTCTCGCCGGGGCGGGAGTACGCGGGGTCGATGGGACGGCAGTGCGCCGGGTCGTGGAGATACACCAGTCGCACGTCGGTGCCGAGGTGGTCGCTGAACCACTCGGACGCCGCCCGGTCTGTCGGCACCGCGTCGACCTTGTCGCGCCAGACCTCCACGGCGACGGTGCCGACGGGCTCGGGGACGCGTACGGACAGTGGTTCACGGTCCGCCGCGCTGAGCCGGATGCCTCCCCCCGGCAATGGCTCGGCGGCCGCCAACGCCAGCCGGGGACAACGGCGCTGGGTGATCGTCCGCCCGTCGGAGTCGACCAGTGTCCATCTGCGGTCCCCGGCGAGTCCCCATGGCTCCACCGTCGCCTCGGCGGGGGCATGGCCCGCCACGGACTTGACCGGGTAGACGCGGACCGCGCGGAGAGTTGGGCTTGGCATGAGCCCAGTCTGACAGCAGGGTCCGGCACCCGGCAGAGCGGCCGGACCGGAACGAGCCGGTCAGTAACCGCGCCCCTGCTGGTACTGACGGCCGTACGGGTCCTCGTACGGCGCCGGTGCGGGCCTGGGAGCCGCCGGGCGGGGTGCGGCCGGGCGGGGGGCGGCCGGGCGCATCTGCTCGTAGCCGTTGGGGGCCTGGTACTGCTGCGGGCCCGGGTAACCGCGCGGGGCCGTGGCCTGTTGCGGGATGTACGGCGACTGGGCCTGCTGCAGCGGAGTGGGCTGCTGCGCGGCGGCCGGGTAGCCGTACCCGGGGGCGTAGTGCTGGGAGGGACCTGCGGGGAGCGCGGGAAGCGCCGAGGAGAGCGCCGGCAGATTGCTGCCGGAGTCATACGCGGACGGGACCCGTATCGGGGCTATCTGCGGGGTGCCCCGCTCTGCGACCAGGCTGTCGTAGATCGGGGTGTCCGGGAAGGAAGGCGCGGAGTAGTAACCGCCGCCATAGGTGGAGCGGGGGGAGGTCATGCTGCATAAGTTAAGCCCACGATGTGCTGGTTGGGGAGACCGATAAGAGGGTTGTTTCTGGTGTTCGGAGCGGCTCTCGATCACCAATGTGAGCAAAGGTGGGGGAAACGGGCTTCCTGCCGGTGTAAATCGCGTAAAGGCCGAGTTCCCGACGGGTTACCGCGGGTTGGCCCGGAAGAGTGGAGGGTCTCGCCCGGCGGGGACGGTACCGCCGGCGGACCGCGAGTCATAGGTTGTTCCCGGACATCACGGTCGCTGACCTCGGTCGGAGAAGAGCAAGGAGGGGGAGAGCGTGGCGATGCGCAAGGGTTCGAACGTTCCGGTTCCGGTGTCCGCGGTGCGGATCGAGTTGGGCTGGCGCGAGGGGCCCGGGGTGCCGGACGCCGACGCGTCCGCTCTGCTGCTCCAGGAATCGGGCAAGGTCCGCTCCGACGCGGACTTCGTGTTCTACAACCAGGCCGTGCACGCCTCCGGCGCCGTACGGCACGAGGGCAAGCGCACCGCCGGGGGCTCCGTCACCGACACCCTTTCCGTGGATCTCGCCGGGGTGGAGCCCGCGATCGAGACCGTCGTCCTCGCGGCATCCGCGGACGGCGGCAACTTCGGGCAGGTGCCGGGGCTGCACATCCGCGTACTCGACG
Organism: Streptomyces sp. NPDC004647; assembly: GCF_040609575.1. Taxonomy (NCBI): domain Bacteria; kingdom Bacillati; phylum Actinomycetota; class Actinomycetes; order Kitasatosporales; family Streptomycetaceae; genus Streptomyces; species Streptomyces sp. NPDC004647. The sequence continues at coordinate 42,486 of NZ_JBEXKU010000052.1, forward strand.
CCGCGAACGGGGCGGAGCTCGCCCGGTTCGACAGTGAGGACGCCTCCGTCGAGAGCGCCTTCGTCCTCGGTGAGCTGTACCGGAGGCAGGGGGCGTGGAAGTTCCGGGCCGTCGGGCAGGGCTACGGCACGGGACTCGCCGGGCTGGCCACGGACTTCGGGATCTCGGTCGACGAGCCGCAGCCCGCGGCGGCACCTGCTCCCGCTTCCGGTCCGTCCCCGGCAGTCCATCCGGCGCCGGCCGCGCCCCCGGCGCCCGTACGGCAGCCGGCGCCCCCCGCTGCTTCGCCGGCTTCACCGGTGAGGCTCACGAAGGTCACGCTGACCAAGGAGTCCCCGGCGGTCTCACTGACCAAGCAGGGCGGCACATCCGGAGCGCTGCGGGTCAATCTCAACTGGCAGGTGCACAAGCAGTTCAAGGGGTGGGGCAGCAAGCTCGGCCGGGCCCTGGCCATGCACGCCGACCTGGACCTCGACCTGTGCGCGCTGTACGAGCTCAGCGACGGCAGCAAGGGCGTCGTACAGGCGCTCGGCAACGCCTTCGGCTCGCTGCACCAGCCGCCCTTCATCCACCTCGACGGCGACGACCGGACCGGCGCCGCGACCTCGGGCGAGAACCTCACCGTCAATCTCGACCGCAAGGACGCCTTCCGCCGCATCCTGATCTTCGTCACGATCTACGAGGGCGCGCGCAGCTTCGCCGATCTGCACGCCACCGTCACCCTCCAGCCGCAGCACGGCGCCCCGGTGGACTTCTCCCTGGACGAGTGCACGGTCCCGTCCACGGTCTGCGCCCTCACGCTCATCACCAACACCGGAGGCGGTGAACTCGTCGTCCAGCGCGAGGCCCGCTACCTGATCCCGGAACGCGGCGTCAGCCCGCAGCGCACCGTCGACTACGCCTATGGGTGGGGCATGAACTGGACCCCCGGCCGCAAGTGACACCCCGGGCCCGGCATGTCGTGCCGGGCCCCTCCCGTCCCTGCTCCCGCATGTCCTGCTCCGCGCGGAAGCCGCGATGCCGTGACAGCTCGCGCTTCGCCCTCTCAGGGCCGGGCGCCCTCTTCCGCTGCGCCGGGCCGGGCGGGCCGCGGATAGGTCCGCCCCTTCCAAGCCGCCCCCTGCCCCCGGTAGTGCCGCACGGCCGAGTCAAGCGTCATCAGCAGATAGAGCGCTGCGGTGAACGGCAGCAGCGGCGCAAGCCACAGCGGCTGGCCGTAGTAGCGCAGCATCGGCAGATACGTGCCGGTCATCGCCGCCCACGCCGTGGCCCCGGCCGCCACCGGGAGGGGGCTCCCGGTCAGTGCCCCTCCCACCACCGCCACCGGGGGCGCGAGATAGACCACCGCAAGACCGCCGGCAGTCCCCATGAGCAGCAGCGGATTGTGCCGCAGCTGGGCGTACGCGCTGCGCGACACCATCCGCCACAGCTCGCCCAGCCGCGGATACGGGCGCACGCTGTCCACCCGGTCGGCGAGCCCCAGCCAGATGCGCCCGCCGCTGCGCTTCACCGCCCGGGCGAGGGCCACATCGTCGATCACGGCGTCGCGGATGCTCTCCGGGACACGCGCCCGCTCGGCCGCGCTGTCGCGCAGCAGTACGCAGCCGCCTGCGGCGGCGGCCGTGCGCGCCCCGGCGCGGTTGACCCGGCGGAACGGATAGAGCTGCGCGAAGAAGTAGACGAACGCCGGGACGATCAGGCGCTCCCAGAACGTGGCCACGCGCAGCCGCGCCATCTGCGAGACGAGATCGAGGTCCGCGCCGCGGGCGGAGCTCACCAACGCGCGCAGACTGTCGGGCGCGTGGGTGATGTCCGCATCCGTGAGCAGCAGATACTCCGGTGCCGGGGTGCGGGTACGGGCGAGCGCGATGCCGTGCCGCAGCGCCCACAGCTTGCCGGTCCACCCGGGCTCCGGCTCGCCGGGAGAGCAGACGGTCAGGGCCGGACCCCTGGCGCGGTCGGCGCGGTCGGCGAGTTCGCGTGCCAGCCGTCCGGTGCCGTCCGTGCTCCCGTCGTCGACCAGGAAGACCTCCGCGTGCCCCGGATACTCCTGGGCGAGCAGCGAGCCGAGGCTCACCGGCAGCACTTCCGCCTCGTCCCGGGCCGGTACGACGATGGCAACGGCGGGCCACTCCGCCGGATCCTCCCGCCGCGGCAGCCGTACATCGGCCAGCCAGAACGACCCCTGACCGAGCAGCAGCCATCCCCAGGCGGCGAGCGATCCGACGGCGATCCAGGTAAGCGGGCTCACCCACGGCAGTCTGCCGGACGGGGGTCCCGGCGGCGGCGATGCGCGGGGCGTTTCTCCGTGCGGTCACCTGCCGCGTCTCCGTGCGGTGGTCACCTGCCGCGCCGCCACGAGACAGCGCTGCGCGTGAGGTGTCCGCCAGGGGAGGCATGGCCGCAGCGAGTGACACACGATGCTCAGCGGCGGCATGCGGCGGAGGAGTACGGGGGCGGAAGCTTCGGTTGGAGGGGTGGTGGGTGAGCGGCGGCCACAACGCGTCCCGGGGGCATCCCCGTAGGCCTTCCGAGGTACGGCCCGAGACCCCCCTCCGCAGGCGGCCCCGAACGGACCGTCCACTAAGGTTGCCGGGTGAAGATCGCCCTCATCGACTCCGGGATCGGGCTTCTGCCGACCGCTGCCGCCGTGCGACAGCTGCGGCCCGATGCCGCACTCGTCCTCTCCTCCGACCCCGACGGCATGCCATGGGGCCCCAGGACTCCCGGAGACGTCAGCGCCCGCGCGCTCGCCTGCGCCAGGGCAGCCGCCCTGCACCGGCCCGACGCGCTGATCATCGCCTGCAACACCGCCTCGGTACACGCCCTTCCCGCGCTCCGCGCCGAACTGGAGCCCACACTTCCGGTGGTCGGGACGGTACCGGCGATCAAGCCCGCCGCAGCCGCGGGCGGCCCCGTGGCCATCTGGGCCACGCCCGCAACGACCGGCAGTCCGTACCAGCGCGGGCTGATCAAGGACTACGCCGACGGTGTCATGACCACCGAAGTGCCGTGCCCGGGCCTTGCCGACGCCGTGCAGAGCGCGGACGAACCGGCGATCGACGCCGCCATCGCCACGGCTGCCGCCCTCACGCCCCGGGACGTCAGGGCCGTTGTCCTGGGCTGCACCCATTACGAGCTGGTCGCCGAACGCATCAGGGCCGCCCTGCGGCAGCAGGGCGCCTCGCCCACGCTGCACCGCTCCGCCGGAGCCGTCGCCGCCCAGGCGCTGCGCCGGATCGGTGCCCAGCCCGCACCCGCCGCCGATCCGGCCGACGAGCTCACGGTGATCCTCAGCGGCCGCGAGTCCGCGCTCCCCGCCGCGGCCCTGGCGTACGCAGAGGGGCGCGCACTCGCGGCCGCGAGCCCCGCCCGCGGCTAGGGCTGTTCCAGAAGCGGCGCCGTCCGCCCGGGTGCGGCGGGGCGCACTGTCCAGCCTGGTCATACACACACAGTGGCGGCTCGCAACTCGCTGCTGCCGCGGCAGATCACAGGTACGATCCTGACATGAGGGACGACCTCCACGACCACGAGGAAGCTGCGGCCGGACCCGTCCCCGAGGTCTGGACCGGACGTGCGACGAACCGTGCGCAGTGGCCGCTCGCGGCGATCGGCGGGGCCTTCCTGGCCCTGGGCATCCAGCTCGCGGTGAACTCACCGTGGGACTCGGGACTGGCCCCTCTCCTCATGGCGGTGATCGGCTGTATGGCAGCCGGCTTGCTGATCATCTTCGGCACGCTCGCCTTCGTCCACGTCCACGTCACCGTCGACAGCGACGCCGTCGAAGTGCGCTGCGGCCACGTGGGGCTGCCGCGCCGCCGGATCCCGCTCGAAAATGTCGTCGGCGCCTCCTTCGCGCCCCGCGTCACCCCCCACGACTGGGGCGGCTGGGGCTGCCGCTGGCGCCCGGAGAAGGGCACAGCCGTCGTAGTGCGCCGCGGCGAAGGCCTCGTGGTACGCCTCGGCGACGGCCGGATCTTCACCGTGACCGTGGACGACGCGGAGGACGCGGTGAAGGTGATCAGCGACCGACTGCGCAGCATGGCCGCCCGCCGCGCCACCCAGGCCTGATCCCACCGGCGCACACCCTTCTCTCCCCCGGCGACGCCGCACGCCGACTCCCGTGCGGGCCCGGGCCCGGCGACTGAGCAGTGGGCCGTCCCACCGGAGTCGGAACCGGCTCCTCTAGGCTCCTCGCATGGCGACACCCGACTTCATCCGCGAGCTGCGCGCGAGCGCCGGCCACCAACTCCTCTGGCTGCCCGGTGTGAGCGCCATCGTGTTCGACGACGACGGGCGGGTGCTGCTCGGACGCCGCGCCGACACCGGCAGATGGTCGATCATCGGAGGCATCCCCGACCCCGGCGAGCAGCCCTCCCAGACGGCTGTGCGCGAGGTGTACGAGGAGACCGCGGTGCGCTGCGTCCCGGAGCGCGTCGTTCTCGTCCAGGCGCTTGACCCCGTCGAGTACCCCAACGGCGACCAGTGCCAGTTCATGGACATCACCCTGCGCTGCCGCGCGGTCGGCGGCGAGGCCCGGGTCAATGACGACGAGTCGCTGGACGTGGCGTGGTTCCCGATGGACGGGCTTCCCGAGCTGGAGGACTTCGCCCTGATGCGCATCAAGCAGGCGCTGAGCGACGGCCCGGCATGGTTCCAGCCCATCGTCAGCCTCTGAAGTATGGTGCGCTGCGCCGCCACATCGGTCGGGCCGTCCGCGCTGCCTAGGGTGCCGGGCATGACCGTGCCCACCTCACCGGGTCCCGCCTCACCAGGTCCCGCCCCCCACTCCGTGGCCCTCGACCTTGTCGGCCGTACCGCACTCGTCACCGGCGCCGCCGGCGGAATCGGCCGCGCCTGTGCGCTCCGGCTCGCCGCGGCCGGAGCCAAGGTGCGGGCCGTGGACCGGGATGCCGGCGGGCTCGCCGATCTGACCGAGTGCGCTGCGGGCCTGGCGGGGGCCGTCGAGCCGCACGTCCTCGACCTCACCGATCTGGACGCGGCCGAGCATGCCGCCGCGGGCACCGACATTCTCGTCAACAACGCCGGGCTGCAACTCGTCCGCCCCATCGAGGACTTTCCGCCCGACGTCTTCTCCACGGTTCTCACCGTGATGCTGGAGGCCCCCTTCCGGCTCGTGCGGGGCGCGCTCCCGCACATGTACGGGCAGGGCTGGGGCCGGATCGTCAACATCTCCTCCGTGCACGGCCTGCGTGCCTCCGCCTACAAGTCCGCGTACGTCGCCGCCAAACACGGCCTCGAAGGCCTCTCCAAGGTCGCCGCCCTGGAGGGTGCCGAGCACGGGGTCACCTCCAACTGCGTCAGCCCGGGCTACGTCCGCACGCCGCTCGTGGAGCAGCAGATCGCGGACCAGTCCGCCGCGCACGGCATCCCCGCAGAGCGTGTCGTCTCCGAGATCATGCTCGCCGGCTCCGCGCTGAAGCGGCTGGTGGAGCCCGAGGAGGTCGCCGAGGCCGTGGCCTACGTCTGCTCCCCGCCGGCCTCGTTCATCACCGGTGCTTCGCTCCCGCTCGACGGCGGCTGGACCGCACACTGAGCGCCTCCGGCGAGGACACCGCCGCCGCGCACGCCGACGGCCCTGCGGGTCCCGACGGCCCGGGGCATTCCGCGGGTGCTGCCCCCTCCGGCGGCCCTGCCGTCCTTATGGTCCGCAGGGCGGCGACGGTTTTGCAGGCCCCGGCAGCCCCCGCAGTCCTGGCAACGGCGCCAGGGGCTCCGCGGGGTCCGGTGGGGTCGGCGAGGGTACGTGGCCGGTTGGCCCCTTCGGGGCGCGCGGTCACGGACGTCCCGCGCACCCCGCCGATTCCGCGGCGCGGCGCCCCCTACCGCCGTCCGGTACGTCCCTCCGCCGGGCTGGCGCAGCCGCAGGTCAGGCAGGTATCCCTGTAACCATGCCCAGCCCCCGTCCACGCGCCCGCCCCGCCGCGCCGGCCGAAGCCCCCTACCTGGAGCTTCTCTCCCACGGTGCTCCCGCCGAGGAGTACGAACGGCCGGTTCTGCGCGCCCGCGCCGACGGAGCCTCCGCCGAGGAGCTCGCCGTCCTGGAACGCGGCAAGCTCCTCGCTCTGCGCGTCCGCAGCGAGCTGGAAGGCCGCCGCCGCCGCGAGGCCGAGCTCTCCGCGCTCATCGAGACCGCGCACGACCTGGCCGGGCTGCGCGACCTCGACGCGATGCTGCAGGCGATCGTGCAGCGCGCCCGCTCGCTGCTCGGCACGGAAGTCGCGTATCTGACCCTCAACGACCCGAAGGCCGGCGACACCTATATGCGGGTCACCGACGGATCGGTGTCGGCGCGTTTCCAGCAGCTGCGGCTCGGCATGGGGGAGGGGCTCGGCGGGCTCGTCGCCCAGACCGCCCGCCCGTACGTCACCGAGAACTACTTCGAGGACCCGCGCTTCCAGCACACCCGCGCCATCGACTCGGGTGTGAGGGACGAGGGACTCCTCGCGATCCTCGGTGTGCCGCTGATGATCGGCAGCGGCGTCATCGGCGTCCTGTTCGCCGCGGACCGGCGAGCCAGGGTCTTCGAGCGCGAACAGATCGCTCTGCTCGCCTCGTTCGCCGCGCACGCCGCGGTCGCCCTCGATACCGCCAACCTCCTCGCGGAGACCCGTTCCGCTCTCGCGGGGCTCGAGGCGGCCAACGAGATCATCCGTGACCGCAGCGGCGTCATCGAGCGCGCCTCCGAGGTGCACGACCGGCTGACCGAACTGGTGCTGCGCGGCGGCGGAGTCCACGATGTCGCCGACTCACTGGCCGAAGTGCTGCATGGCACCGTCGAGTTCGTGGAGGCGGAGGCCCTGCCCGACCGGGCCGTGGACCGCTCGCGGAGCGGCGGGCACGCCGTACGGCACGGCGAGGACTGGCTGGCCGCCGTCTCCGCGGGCGGCGAACTCCTCGGCGCCCTCATCCTGCACGGCCATCAGGACCTCGACCCCGTCGACCAGCGCACCCTCGAGCGGGCGGCCATGGTCACCTCGCTGCTGCTCCTCGCCCGCCGCTCCGCCGGAGAGGCCGAGCAGCGGGTCCGTGGCGAGCTGCTCGACGACCTTCTCGACGCTCCCGACCGGGACCCCCGGCTGCTGCGCGAGCGTGCCGCACGGCTCCGGGCCGACCTGGACGCCCCGCATGTGGTCCTCTCCGCGCGGGTGGCGGCAGCCGGCCCGGACGGGTTCGAGCAGGGTGCAGCCCCGGGAGGGGGAGAGGCCGCCGACCGCCAGCGCCTGTGGTCCGCCGCCTCCCACCTGGCCGCGACCCGGCACGGGCTGGCCGCCGCCCGGGACGGTGGGACCGTACTCCTGCTGCCGCTCGGCTCCGAGGACAGCGTGGCCGGGACTGCCCGGCAGGCCGCCCGGCAGCTCGGCATCGCCGTGCACAGTCCGGTCACCGTCGGGGCGTCCGGGCCCGTACCGGAGCCTGCCGCCCGCCCCGGGGAGGTCGCCCTCGCGTACGCGGAGTCGCAGCGCTGTCTGGAGGCGCTGCAACTGCTCGGCCGGAGCGGACAGGGCGCCGCCGCCGAGGACTTCGGGTTCCTCGGGCTGCTGCTGGCCCCAGCCGTGATGTCGGCGCCTTCGTGCACCGCACCATCGGCGCCGTCACCGACTACGACGAGCGCCGCGGCACCGACCTGGTCCGCACCCTCGTCGCGTATTTCTCCAGCGGGATGAGCCCGGCCCGCACAAAAGATGAACTGCATGTGCACGTCAATACGGTCGCGCAGCGGCTCGAGCGGATCGGCCGGCTCCTCGGGCCCGACTGGCAGTCCCCCTCCCGGGCGCTGGAGATCCAGCTCGCCCTGCGGCTGCACCGGCTGTCCGCCGCCGTCGACCGCTGACGGCTCTGCCGGGGTGCGGGGCCGGGGGCCCTGCGGCAGCGTGGGTGTCGGACAGAACAGTCCGTACCCACAGGAAGGCACTCCCATGAGAGAGCGGACCGGCGGCCGTAAGGGCACCGCCGACAAGATGATGGGCAAGGCCAAGGAGATGGTCGGCAAGGTCACGGGCGACGAGCGCTTGCGTGGCGAGGGCCGGACCGACCAGTCCAAAGGCAAGGCCAAAGAGGCCATGGACGTGGTGAAGGAAAACCTTCACGGAGCCAGGGACTCCCTCAAGGGGAAGAGCCGGCGCAAGCACTGAGCGGCCGTTGACGCGCAGCTGCGCGGTCCGGTACGAGCCGGACCGCGCAGCGGCGGCAGGGGAGCCCCGAGACCACGGGGCCGGAGCCCGGGCGGGCTCAGACCGTGCGGGCCGGCGGGGCCGGAGCGGGAGCGCCCGCCGCGGACCCCGGCTCGATCTCGGCCAGATCCCGGTGCCGGGTCTCCTTGGCGAGCCCCACCGCGAGAAGCGTCAGCAGCGCCGCGGCGATCACATAGAGCGCGACCGGCGTCGGGCTGTCGTAGTCCGCCAGCAGCGCCGTGGCGATCAGCGGGGCCGGAGCGCCCGCGGCGACCGAGGAGAACTGGGCGCCGATCGAGGCCCCCGAGTACCGCATCCGGGTGGCGAACATCTCCGAGAAGAAGGCCGCCTGCGGCGCGTACATCGCGCCGTGGAAGACCAGGCCGACCGTGACCGCCAGCGTTGCGTTGCCGAAGCTCCTGGAGTCGATCAGCGCGAAGAAGGGGAACGCCCACAGACCGACGCCCGCGGCGCCCAGAAGGTAGACGGGCCGCCGGCCGATACGGTCGGACAGCGCGCCCCAGGCCGGGATCACCGCGAAGTGCACGGCTGATGCGATCAGTACGGCGTTGAGCGCGGTCTGCTTGTCCAGGCCTGCCTGAACCGTCGCGTAGACCAGCACGAACGCCGTGATCACGTAGTAGCTGATGTTCTCCGCCATCCGCGCGCCCATGGCCACCAGGACATCGCGCCAGTGGTGCTGCACCACCGCGACCAGCGGCATCTTCTCCACCAGGCCCTGCTCTGCCGCCTTGCGTGCCTGGGCGCGGGCGAGGGCCTCCTTGAAGATGGGCGACTCATCGACGGACAGCCGGATCCACAGCCCGACCAGCACCAGGACACCGGAGAGCAGGAACGGCACCCGCCAGCCCCACGACTCGAACGCGGCGTCGGACAGCAGCGCGGTCAGCGCCGACAGCACACCGGTGGCGAGCAGCTGCCCGGCCGGGGCACCCGTCTGCGGCCACGAGGCCCAGAAGCCGCGGCGCTTCGCGTCCCCGTGCTCCGAGACCAGCAGTACCGCGCCGCCCCATTCGCCGCCGAGCGCGAAGCCCTGCACCAGGCGCAGCACGGTGAGCAGCACGGGCGCGGCCGAGCCGACCGTGGCGTGGGTGGGCAGCAGCCCGATGGCGAACGTTGCGCCGCCCATCAGCAGCAGGCTCAGCACCAGCAGCTTCTTGCGGCCGAGCCGGTCGCCGTAGTGGCCGAAGACGAGCGCGCCGATCGGGCGGGCGGCGAAGCCCACCGCGTACGTGAGGAACGACAGCAGCGTGCCGACGAGCGGGTCGGAGCCGGGGAAGAACAGCTTGTTGAAGACGAGCGCGGCCGCGGAGCCGTAGAGGAAGAAGTCGTACCACTCGATGGTGGTGCCGATGAGGCTCGCAGCGACGATACGGCGCAGCGATCCGGGGTTCGGGGGCGCGGAGGCCGGGGTAGCCATGGTCACCACTTCCGGGCGGGGGACGGGGGCTCTTCGTGTCGCCACACCGTAGAAACGCCCAGGTCAGCGGCCCATGTGGTGGGACACCACAGTTCTCGGGGCAGGTGTGCCCCCGGCAACCATGACGTGAGGGGATCGAGCCGATCGAAGCCCGCCGCGGAAGTCACCGGCCCGCAGTCGCGCCCCGGAACGCGAACAAGGGCCGCTGACCCGCGGCCCTTGTCGGTCGTCCCACGGCAGCGACAGGCACACGACGTGCCGGGGCGTTGCCGTCCGGGGACGGTCAGGATCAGTACGACGATCCTCCCGCCCGCTCGGTGGACCGCGCTCGCCACCGCGGCCCAGCCCGCGAGCGCGTCCTCGCCGTAAAACCGGGGCACGCGGTCACTGCTGCCCGCCGAGTCCTGGCCGACGTACGTCCCCTCGGTGATGACCAGGCCTGGCCTGCGGGTGACGTTGTCCATCGGTCCGAGGGCCCGGAAGCTCGGGTACCCATGGTCGCCAATTCCGGGCTGCGTCGCCCGGGATCACCGGCGCGACCGGCCGCGACGCGGATATCTTGGCAACTGGTCGCTCTGCCCGGCCGGTTCAGCCGTCATCACCGCCGCCGTCGCCGCCCGAGGAGAACCGTCCCATGACCGCCGATCACGGCTCCTCCCTGAAGCTTCCCGCCGTACCGGAACGGCGCAACATCCGCGATCATGTGGCCCACGCCCTGCGGGCCGCTCTCATCGCGGGCGAGCTCCGTCCCGGGGTCGTCTACTCCGCCCCGGCGCTGGCCGGGCAGTTCGGCGTATCGCCGACCCCGGTACGGGAGGCCATGCTGGACCTCGTCAAGGAGGGCCTGGTCGAACCGGTCCGCAACAAGGGCTTCCGGATCACCGCGGTCTCCGAACGCGACCTCGACGAGTACACCGAGATCCGCCGGCTCATCGAGGTCCCCCTGGTGGGCCGGATAGCCCGTACCGCCGCCCACCGCCAGCTCGAGGCGCTGCGCCCGACCGCAGCACGGATCGTCGAGGCGGCCCGGGCGGGCGACCTGATCGGCTACCTGGAGCACGACCGCCGCTTCCACCTGTCGCTGCTGTCCCTGGCGGGAAACCAGCGTCTGGTGGAGGTGGTCGGCGACTTGCGCAAGCGCTCACGCCTCTACGGCCTGACCAGCCTGGCGGAGAAGGGCGTTCTGGTCGCCTCGGCGGAGGAGCACGAGCAGCTCCTGGACCTGATGCTGGCCGGGGACGCGGAGGCCGCCGAGGGCTGCATGCGCGACCATCTCGGTCATGTCCGCACCCTGTGGGCCGACCGGCACGCCGGGGACGGCGCGTCCGTCGGCTCGCTCGGCCCGCCCTCTCGGGGGGACGGCGGTTGACGCCTCCGTGCTCGCGGAGGTGGGGGAGCGGTGTCGAAGTGGGTTCACGGAGAGTGGAGAAGGCGTGTGCACCCGCGTCCCGGCAGTCCGCTCGTGTGGCATGTGAAATTGCACGGTCGCACCGGATGGTCCGGGACGACCGAATGCCGCCGCAGCCCAGTTCGCGGTAGCTGACTCTACGTCAATTCTTGGCCGGTTTCTCCCTTCACCCTCATCAGTAAAATGTCACACCCTACCTCTCGAAGCCCCGCGGCTGACGCCGCCTCACCTCTCGAGAGGACCCCTCTCATGCCCAGGCTCAGACGTCCCCACCGTCGAGCAGCTCTCACGGCCGGGCCCGTCATCGCCCTGCTCATAGGCCTCGGTTCCTTGCCGGCCCCGGCCCCGGCTCAGGCAGAACCCGCTGCCCGGCCCCACTCCAGCTCTCCCGCGGGCGTCGCCGGCCGGACCGCGGCGGGACCAGCCGGGCAACGGGACGGCGGCGCACGCGACCACGCGGTACGGCTTGCCAAGGCCCCCGCGATCTCGGCCGACTCCGTTTCCGCTCCGCTCTCTTCGCAGGGAGCACTGCTCACCAAGGCACCTCAGGGCGTAGCCGACCAGGTGGCGGCGGACCCCGCACAGACCGACACCGGCGAAGGCCCGGCTCCCGCTCAAGTGCCCTGCACCCGCCCCGACGTCGGCAAACTGAATCCCCGTCAGCTGGCCGACTTCCTCACCGCCCCGGAGACCACGGTCGAGAGCTGCCTCGGACAGCTGGTGTGGACCTACGACGCCGACCTCGCCCGGGTGCTCACCCCCGAACACGCCGAGGCCGTGCTCGCCCGTATCGCCGCCGTCGCACCGCAGAACGACGGCACCAACTCCGGCCATCTGTACGAGCTGTGGTGGTTCCTGCACGCCGCCGTCTACCACGACTGGTACCAGGAGGACATCGACCTCGGCGGCGCCGCCTTCCGCGCCGCGGTCCGCAGCGCCGCCGACGCCTTCACCGCCAACCCCCACGCCTTCGACGACACCGCCACAGCAGGCGGCACCCTGCACGAATTCATGGTGGTGCTGGACACCGCCGGCGTCCGTGAGCACTATCTGGGACTGCTGAAGAAACTGCTGCGCACCGTCGACGGCAGCACCGACCAGTGGAAGAGCCAGGTCCACCGGACGAGCGCCCTGGACGCGCTGGTGCTCAACTTCCGCGGTCTGACCACCGACGACAAAGGCTTCGAGGCGGCGGTCGCGGCCGACGCCGACTACCGGGCAGCGCTCCGGGCGTTCGCCGGGTACACGCATCTGGCGAGTGAGCACATCTGGCTGATCCGCGACGGACTGGGCGAGTACGGGCGGCTGAGCACCCTCGCCCCGCTGGAGCAGGACGTCGTACGCGATCTCCAGCAGCTGTTCCCGCAGGTCACCGAGCGCTTTCACCGGCTCTCCGCGCCCTGGCTGGCCCTGGCCGGCTGGCTGGAGCAGCACAGCCTGTGCGCCCCCTACCGAGCCTGCCGCTCCGACGTGGAGGCCGAGGTCTTCCCGCGCCGGTACCGCTACGAGGACGGGGGCATCGAGACCCGCACCTCTCTCGCCAACCCCGTCGTGGAGCAGCTCTACTACGCCTCGACCCAGGTCAAGGCACAGTTCTTCCGTATCCTCGGCACGCGGGAGCCGCTGGCCGGCGACCCCAACACCCGGCTGAACATACGGCTCTACGCCTCCCGCGCCGACTACGAGACGTTCCACCCCTACCTGTTCGGCATGGGCACGGACAACGGCGGTGTCTACATCGAGAACGGCGCCACCTTCTACACGTACCAGCGCCGTGTCCCCCAGGACTCCAGGCTCACCCTCGAGGAGCTCTTCCGGCACGAGTACGTCCACTACCTCAACGGCCGCTTCGCCGTGCCCGGCTTCTTCGGCGAAGGGCCCTGGTACGAGGGCGATCGCACCACCGCCTTCGATGAGGGAATGGCCGAATACCTGGCCGGAGCCACCCGCGACGACGGCGTCAGGCTGCGCAAGGACCTGATCGGCTCGGTCATCCGCGACACACAGAGCGGCGGGCCGAGGATGACCGTCCGCGAACTGCTGCACGCCGAGTACGCGCGGGACGGCTTCCGCTTCTACAGCTACGCCGGTTCGTTCTTCGCCATGCTGGGCCGCGACCGGCCCGAGCTGCTGTCCGAGATGTACGGCCGGCTGCGCTCCGACGACGTGCCCGGCTTCGACGCCTTCCGCGACCGCCTCGGCGGCGACGGGCAGCTCCAGCAGGCCTACGACCGTTATCTCGACGAACAGATCGCCGTGGAGGACGACTTGTTCGTGCCCGACACCGAGTACACCTCGCCGCGACAGCTCTACGCCACCCAGCCCAGGCACGTCGAGAGCAGCCTGCGTGAGGCGACCCGGCTGACACCGGTGTGCAAACAGAGCGCGACGACGGACCTTCCCCGCTTCACCTGCACGGGACGGATCACCGCCCGTCTCGACGACGGCAGTTCGCCGGGGCAGGTGAGCAAGTCGATGGCGGCCACGGTCGATCTGTTCCTCCTCGAACGCGCGGAACCGGCCATGAACAACCTGGCCGACATGGTCTGCGAGTACGGCACGGCGACGGTCTGGCAGGACCACACCGCGGCGACGGCCGACTACGTCTGCACCGGACCACTGCGGCCATCGTCCCGCCCGAGCGGGGCCTGAAGCCCGACGGCCCTGGGGGGGGGGGCGCGGCGCCGCGGCGCCGCCGCGCCGGGGTCGAGCGAGGCCCCCCCGGTGAAGAGCCTGCGCGAGACGAAAATAGGGTCGA
>NZ_JBEXKU010000053.1:0-56072 GCF_040609575.1 Streptomyces sp. NPDC004647
TCGCGTTCCTCGCACTGCTGGCCGGGACCGCACTGCTGTACCTCTGGAACCTCAGCTCCTCCGGCTACGCCAACTCCTTCACTCATGGAACCCGGCTGGAGGGCTTCGAGCTGTAGGGCAGTCCGGACGTGGCCGGCCCTACTGCTGGGCGCCGGCCTCGCCCCCGCCACTGGCAGCAGCGGCGCCCGCGTCGGCACCGGCGTCAGCGGCGCCACCGTCAGCGGCACCGGCACCCCCGGCACCGGCATCCCCGGCACCGGCGTCCGCAGCGCCACCATCGGCAGCCCCCGCGTCTCCGGCACCCGCGTCAGCCGCGCCGCCGTCCTCCGCGCCACCGGCCGCGGCACCGCCGTCTCCGGCACCGCCGCCCGCACCGATCTGGGCGCCCGTGGCTTCCAGCGCGGCGGTGACCGGCGCGAAGAAGGTCTCACCGCCCGCGGTGCAGTCACCGCTGCCGCCGGAGGTCAGCCCCACGGCCGAGTCCCCGGAGAACATCGCACCGCCGCTGTCACCGGGCTCGGCGCACACATCGGTCTGGATCAGACCGTTGACGATGTCCCCGTTGCCGTAGTTCACCGTGGCGTCGAGACCGGTCACCGCGCCATCGGTGGTCCCGGTCGTGCTGCCGCTGCGCTTCACCTCCATGCCCACGCTCGCCTCGGCGGCCTGGGTGATCTCCTGCTTGGTGCCGTCCTGCAGGTCCACCGAGCTCGGGGCTTCGACGGCCGCGTCGTCGTACTTGACGAGCGCGAAGTCGTTCTCCGGGAACTGGCTGTCCTGAACGGTGCCCACCGCCTCGGCACCGGCCTCGTCAGAGGTCCAGGTCTCCGATGCGTTGCCGCAGTGGCCGGCGGTGAGGAAGGCCGGCTCGCCCTGCACATCGACGTTGAAGCCGAGAGAGCAGCGCGATCCGCCGCCGAAGATGGCGTCGCCGCCCTCCAGGGCGCCGGCCGCCGCGTCGCCGCCGGCACCCGCACCGCCGGCACCCGCACCGCCGGCACCCGCACCGCCGTCGCCCGCACCGCCGGCAGCCGCGCCGCCCTCTTCGGCACCGCCCGCACCGGCACCCGCGTCGCCACCGGCACCCGCGTCGGCAGCGCCGCCGCCTTCCTCCGCGCCGCCCGCGGCGGCACCGGCGTCCGCCGCACCACCGGCGTCGGCGCCGGCATCGGCCGCACCACCGCCCGCTGCGGCGCCGGCATCGGCTGCGCCATCACCCTCGTCGAAGGGCTTGAACTCGCCGGCGGACCGCTTCACGGTCACCTTGCCGTCCATCCCGTCGACGGCCTTGTTGAGCGTGTCCATCTTCGAGCCGGTGACGGTCTTGTCCGCGAGGACGGAGACCTTGTTCGTCCGGGGGTCGATCGACCAGGCGGTGCCGGGCACCGAAGCCTGCTCCGTGAGCGTCCTGGTCGCCGACTTGAGCTCGGCCATGCTGTTCTCGACGACCTTCGCCACGGCGCCCTTGGCCCGTACGCTCTCGGCGCTCTCCTCGTCCAGCACGTTCATGACCAGCCGCTTCGATGTGCCGTCGAAGTACCAGCCGGCCGCGTCCTGACCGAGGTCTCCCGCGAGGGTGGTTCCGAGCTGTGCGGCCGCGCGGGGAGCGAATGACTTCGGGCTCGAGTCCGTGTCCGAACTCGCGTTGGCGTTGGGCAGGAGAATCGCCGCTGCGGCGACGGCGGCTGCGCTTGCTCCGACTATGGCGCCGGTCCGCTTGTTTACGCGTCGGTGGTTCAACTGACTGACCTCCAGTGGGGGGACGTGCCCGCGAGGGGTACGCCGGCCCGGTTCGTGCGAATACCGGTACGCAAGGCGGCTGGAGCGGTGTCCGTTCCGAGTACGGCGGTGGATACGCCACCCTCCGCGCCCTGTGCCTCGTGCCCCCACCCATACGGACGTCCTCGCCGAACCGCTCAATGCGAACTGTTTTCCGATGTTCGAGCCTCATGGCGGGTAGGGTCTGCCGATTGCCTCCCCTGCCGATGGCTCATCGACCAGAAGCGATTGACGGAATGTCAGCTCGAGAGCTGACGACCCGGCAGCACTCCCTGCGACCTCGGCAGCGGACTCCGGACACACCCCACGGGCACCACGCCTCTTCGGTCCACGGACGTCCACGGAAACCCTCCCGGGGTATTGACGGGACCCACGCGGCGCATCGCCCCGGGTTCGTCCGGCGAGAGCTGGGCACCCGGCCGCCAGGGGCGCGCCCCACCCGGCCCGTCCCACCCAGGCCCCGTAGCTCGGGAGGACGATCATGGGCAGCTCAGCAATAACCCGCACCGGCGGCAGCACGGCCTTGCACATGCTCGGGATCTATCTCAACGACCACCTGGCCGGTGCCACGGCCGGCGTCGAGCTTTCCCGGCGCATCGCCCATGAGTACCGCCACTCCCGCCTCGGTGGTGAGCTGGAGCGCCTCGCGGACGAGATCGCGCAGGACAGGGAGTCCCTGCTCCGGATCATGGACGCGCTCGGCGTACCCGCCCGCCGGTACAAGATCTATGGCGGCTGGGTGGGCGAGCGGATCGGGCGGCTGAAGCCCAACGGGCGCCTGCGGCGTCGCTCCGGACTCAGCACCGTCATCGAGCTCGAGGGCATGCGACTGGGGGTGGAGGGCAAGTCGCTGCTCTGGCGCACTCTGGAGACCGCGGCGGCCGGGGAGCCCCGTCTGGACACCGACCAGATCCACGAGCTTCTGGACCGCGCGAGGCGGCAGATCGAAGCCCTGGAGTCCCTGCGCATCAGCGCGGTCTCGGCCATCCTGACTCCCGCGCCGGAGGAGTGAATCCGCTCACCGCCCGCGGGGACGAACAGCCCAACACCCCTGCCGGACTGCGTCGTTGCGACAGACACCGGCCCCGCCGAGTGCGCATCCACCGGTTCGCCGGTCCGAGAATCCGCTCACGCCAGGAGTCTCCGCCAGGCACGCGGGCGGCCCCGGGCAGGGGAAGGCCCCGGCCAGGACGGGGGGACCTGGCCGGGGCCGGTATGGAGGGGCGCGAATCACTGCTCGGCAGTTGGGGACCGAGACCCTGCTCCGGCACCGCGCCTGCTAGGTAGTTTAATGGTGAACCGCGCGGGTTGAACTCTCTCAGCTCGTACACCAGTACGCAAGCCGTATACGACGTCGTGTCGACAGGGGCGAGAGGGCAACCCCAACAGGGAGCTTCACGTCCGGTCCGGCGGGCGTACGGGCGGGGTACGCCGATCCGGTGACCTTCCGCCGCGCCCTGCGCCGTGCGCGATCCCGGCGGCGGGAGGATTGTCCGATGAACCCCCCTTCCGGTCCCCCGGCACCCCACCTCGACCCGGGCGAGGCGAACAAAGGCCAGGACAAGGAATCGGGGCGGGCCGCGAACGAGTGGCGCCGGCTGCGCGCCGAAGCCCGCAAGGTGGTCGCCGGGTACTCACAGGACGCGGACGATCTGGCCTTCCTGCTCGAGGCTCTGGATCTGCACCCGGACACCGATGGCCGACCGGGCCGGACCCGCCCGCGCCCGACCGGCGAAGCGGGCCCGTAGCCCGCGCCACGGCCCGGAGCACGGAGCACCGCGCGGACCGCAGCCGAGCGCTGCAGCAGCGCCACGGCACTCGGACCGTCGCGCCCACCGGACCTGGCCCTGCCCACGTGCCCTGCGGCCCTGGGACCGGCACCGGTCCGGTCCCGTTCCGGAGGGCACGTGGGTAACACCCTCTCAGATACTGACGCCCTTCCCGCGGAGATAGGCCAGGGGATCGATGTCCGAACCGTAGCCGGGGCCGGTGCGCACCTCGAAGTGGAGGTGCGGGCCTGTGCTGTTGCCGGTCGATCCGGACCTGCCGATGCGCTGGCCGCCGTTGACCGGCTGACCCTCCCGGACGGAGAGCGCGGAGAGATGCGCGTACTGGCTGTACCGGCCGTCGTCGTGCCGGATGACGACCTGGTAGCCGTACGCGCCGCCCCAGCCCGCGGAGACGATTCGTCCGCTGCTGACGGCCCGCACCGAAGTGCCGGTGGAGACGGGGAAGTCGACGCCGGTGTGGTAGCCGCTGGACCAGCTGGCGCCGGAGGCCCGGTAGGGCGTGCCGGTGGCCGCTCCGCTCACGGGGCTGGTGAAGTCCGCCGTACGGGGCGCAGCGGCCTGCTTCTGAGTCCTGGGCTCGGACTGGGGCTTGGACTGGGGCTTGGACTGGGGCTTGGGTGCGGCCTTCGGTTCAGCGGTGTCCCGGCCCGCCCGCGGCCGCTCCGCCCTCCCGGCCGACGGCTTGTCGGCTGTCTTGGTGGACTGCCCCTCGAGGGAGAGCTTCTGGCCGGGAAGGATCAGGTCGGGGTCGGCGCCGATGACCTCGCGGTTGCCTTCGTAGAGCCGCTCCCAGCCGCCGTCGACGTCGCGCACCCGGGCAATCGTGAAGAGCGTGTCCCCGCTGACGACGGTGTAGGACTCCGGCCCGGAACGCTTCGACCGCTGGGTGGTGGGCCGCTCGGCGGTCCTGTCCTTCTGCGCCGTCCTGGCAGGCGCCTGCTTCTCCGGGGCGGAGGCCTTCTTCTGCACGGCGGGTAAGGCCCCGGGAGTTTCGCCGCCGCGTGTCAGTCCCGCCCTGTCCGAGCACACAGGCCAGGCGCCGGGCCCCTGGCCCTCGAGGACCTTCTCGGCGATGGCGATCTGCTGGTCCCTGGTGGCCAGGTCCGCGCGGGGGGCGTACTGGGTTCCGCCGTACTCCGCCCAGGTGCTCTGGGTGAACTGCAGTCCGCCGTAGAAGCCGTTGCCGGTGTTGATGCTCCAGTCGTTGGTGCTCTCGCACTCCGCCACCTTGTCCCAGGTTTCGGCGGGCGCGGCGGTCGCCCCGGAGGCGCCGACGAGCGGCAGGGCTATGCCGGCCCCGCCGGCGGTGACGGTCAGGGATGCCTGGGAGATTCGGTTCGGCCGGTAGCGGCGGTGGCGTCCACGTGCGGGCATAGAGCGCTTCCTCTCCTACGCCTGCGAGGTGAGCTGTCGGGTTCGGGCTGGAGTTGCCCGGCCACGCCCGGGGCGGTGCAGGTCCCGGCGTGTCTTCACCCCTAGCCGTCCGCGCGGCTCGCGCGGTGCGGCGTCCTCCTGGTTCCCCCGCTCCTGCCGTCATGGTCTTCGGCCTCCCCCCGGCCGACGGCAGGACTCGGCGTTCCGGCGGACAGGGACCCGCACGGGCGACTCGGCGGGCGCCGCAAAGATTAGGACGCCTATTCCGCTGCCACAAGGGAATGTCGATTTCCGGATATCAAGGGAGTGCCGATGGCTGAAATGGCGTCACTTCACGTTCTCGACCAACACGTTCACTTCAAGATCGGACCTTGGGAAATGGCGTCCGGAACTTCCCTGGCTGACGAAAATGGCCGGAACACGGCCGTCCGGACACAGAGAGCGAAGCGGAATGCATACTAGCGTGATATGCATCACAGACGAGGCTTGGAGGCGGCGCATGCAGGACCCCCTTCCTTCGGCGGACGAACTCGCGCGGATGTACGCCCTGGAGCCGCTGCCTTTGGAGGGCGGGCTGTTCCGCCGTACCTGGGCGGGGCCGCAGCAGCCCGACGGGCGCCCCTCGGGTTCGGCGATCCTCCTGCTGCTGTCGGCCGACGACGGTCACTTCTCCGCGATGCACCGGCTGCCGCGCGACGAGGTCTGGCACTTCTACCTCGGCGATCCAGTGGAGCTGCTGCTCCTGGAACCGGGCGGCGCGTCACGGGTGGAGGTGCTGGGCGGGCAGGTGGACGCCGGTGAACACGTGCAGTACGTCGTGCCGGGCCGCACCTGGATGGGGGCACGGGTACGCCCGGGGGGCGAGCGCGCGCTCCTCGGCTGCACGATGGCCCCGGGATTCGTCCCCGCCGACTACGAAGGCGGCGACGAGGAGGACCTGTGCGCGCGCTATCCGCTGCACGCGGAGCTCATTCGCGCGCTGTCCCGCGCCTCATGACCGGGCCGGGCCCGCAGAGCCAACTCCCCGGCCTCGACGGGCTGGTGGCGGTCGTGACCGGAGCCGGCGGCACGGTGGGGGCGGGGATCGCCGAGGAGTTCGCCCGGGCCGGCGCCCGCGTGGTGGCCCACCACCGTACGAGCGCGGAGCGCGCCCGGGAGCTGGTGGCCCGGATCGCCGAACAAGGCGGCGAGGCCTGGGCCGTGGCCGCCGACCTCACGGACGAAGCGGGCTGCGCCCGGCTGATGGAGGCCGCGCAGTCCCGGTTCGGCCGAGTGGACGCCCTCGTCAACAATGCCGGGGTCCAGCCGGTGCGGGATCTGCCGTCGATGACCGCGGCCGACTGGCGCGCGGTGGTCGACACCAACCTCACCAGCGCGTTCTCCTGCACGCAAGCGGCCGCAGGGGCGATGCGGCGGGAGGGCGCGGGCGGCGGGGGCGGCGGCACGATCACGCACATCGCTTCCATCGAGGGTTCCGCCCCCGCCCCCGGGCACGCGCACTATGCCGCGTCCAAGGCCGCCCTGATCATGCACGCGCGGGCCGCGGCGCTCGAGTACGGCCCCTACGGGATCCGGGTGAACACCGTCTCCCCGGGCCTGATCCACCGGCCCGATATCGAGGAGGAGTGGCCCGAGGGTGTGGAGCGCTACCGGAACGCGGCGCCGCTGGGGCGGTTGTGCCGTCCCGCCGACATCGGGCGCGCCTGTGTCTTCCTCGCCTCGCCGATGGCGGAGTGCGTCACCGGGCACGATCTCGTGGTGGACGCGGGAGTCACGGCGCGCCCGACGTGGTAGCGCGTACGCCGTGCGCGGGCCGGCCCGGGCGTCACCAGGGAAGCAGGCGGGGGTCGATGCGCTTCGCGGGGTCCGGCGGGGAGAGGAGCCCTGCGCCGGTGCCGCCGGCCTGTTGCAGCCAGCGGACGATGGCTCCGACGGCCCCTCCGTCCAGCTGGGCGAGGTCGCGGATGACGCGCCGGTCGTCGGGATGCGGCGGGATGGCGGCCCGGGTCAGCTCGGCGTGCAGCAGCAGCCGCTGGGCGTCGGACGAGTTGCGAACGCCGTTGACCGGGCCTGCGAGCGGGGACTCCTGCGCCTGCACCGGGAGCTCCATCGTGACAGCGAACGGGTCGGCCATGTTCGGTCGCCTCCTTCAAAGTGCCCATCGGAAGGGATGGTGCGGTTTCCCCTTTGCGACGGCGCGTCCGGCGGCGCGGTTGCGGAATCCTCGCGCTATCACCCGTCCGGCCGCACGGCGAGCGGGAGGGGTGCGTCGGCCGGGCACGGCTGAGGCGCCCCTCCCGCACGCGGGGAAGGGCGCCTCAGCCGGTCGGGAAGGTGCGTCGAACGCTCCGGTCCCGGTGTCGCGTTACCTCAGATGGAGACGCCGTGCTCCCGCAGGTAGGCGAGCGGGTCGATGTCCGAGCCGTAGTCCGGGCCGGTGCGCACCTCGAAGTGCAGGTGCGGGCCGGAGGAGTTGCCGGTCGAACCGGACAGGCCGATCTGCTGGCCGCCGGTGACCGACTGGCCGGCCGAGACGGACAGCGAGGACAGGTGGCCGTACTGGCTGTACTTGCCGTCCTCGTGGCGGATGACGACCTCGTTGCCGTACGAGCCGCCCCAGCCCGCGGAGACGACCTCGCCCGCGCCGATGGACTTCAGCGGGGTGCCGGTGGGTACGGGGAAGTCGGCGCCGGTGTGGTAGCCGCTGGACCAGCTGCCGCCGGCCTGGTGGTACGGGGTGCCGATCGTGGTGTCACCGACCGGAGCGGTGAAGCCGGAGGCGCTCTTGGCCTGCTGCTTCGGCTTGGCCTCGGCCTTGGGGGCGGCCTTGTGCGCGGCCTTCGGAGCCTCGGCCTTCGGAGCCTCGGCCTTGGGCGCGGCCTTGGGGGCCTGCTCCCGCTTCGGCTCGGCCTCGGCCTTGTCGCCGCCCACGGCGAGCTTCTGGCCCGGGCGGATCAGGTTCGGGTCGTCGCCGACGACCTTGCGGTTGTCCTCGTAGACCCGCTGCCAGCCGCCGTCGGTGTGCTTGGCGGTCGCGATCTTGTAGAGGGAGTCGCCCGGGACGACGGTGTACGACTCGGGCTTCGCCTCGCGCTTGCCCTCGGCCGGCGTGCTCTTGGGCTTCGGAGCGGCCTCGGACTTGGCCTTGGCGGGGGCCTGCCGGCCCTCGGTGGAGACCTCGGGGTCGGCACCGCCCTGGGTCAGACCGGCCTTGCCGGAGCACACGGGCCAGGCACCGGGGCCCTGGCTGTCGAGCACCTTCTCGGCGATGGCGATCTGCTGGTCCTTGGTCGCCTGGTCGGCGCGCGGCGCGTACTCGCTGCCGCCGAACGCGTTCCAGGTCTCCTCGGTGAACTGAAGTCCGCCATAGAACCCGTTGCCGTTGTTGATGCTCCAGTTGCCGGTGCTCTCGCACTCGGCGACCTTGTCCCAGGTGCTGACGGAGGCGGCGTTCGCCTGGCCGACACCGATGAGGGGAAGAGCGATACCGGCGCCGCCTGCGGCGGCGACGAGGGACACCCGGGAGATTCGGCCGGGGCGGTAGCGACGGTGACGTCCGCGTGCAGACATAGGTGGGTCCTCTCCTACGCCTGCGAGGTGAGCTGTCGGGTTCGGGCTGGAGTTGCCCGGCCGCGCCCTGAGCAGCGTCAAGCGCTGCGGCGCGTCTTCACCCCAAGCCGGACCGCACACCATCGCGCGGTACGGCACTTACCTGGTTCCCCCGCTCCTGCCGTGGTGCGTTTGTCGTTTCTCCCCCGGCCGGCGGCAGGACTCGGCGTTCCGGCTGGTGGCGCCCGCCCTTTCGATGGGCAGGCAGCGGCAAAAGTAAGCGCATTGATTTCTTCACCACAAGTGCCGGGTATTCCACGCATTCGGTATTAACGAGATCCACTCGACGCCGGGTCACGCTACGCTGCCGATCTTGGTCCCAGAGCGATAGGCATTACTACTGAACGGCTCTCATAATCTGCGTTCGGTAACCAAGTTGGCAGATTTGGGGCGTATCGAGTGCGCGGGGTCACATCAGGGCGGAACTCCTGTGAGATGGCTCACCCGCAGTCGAATTGCCCTATTTGGAGCCGAGGTTCTCCTTTGCTGCATTGCAGGCGCTAAGCAGTCTTTTGCCGCGCCGCATAGTATCTGCATTTGGCGCATGTCGGACACTCGCTGCTCGAACGCCCATAACAGGTGAAACGGATGATTCGACAGCGTGGTCACCGCGTTGTGCGCCGGGGTGGCGGCCCTCCCCCCGGTTATCGTGAGGTCCCTCGTCGCGGACCTTCGGAGTCAGTGTGCAGAGAGCGGAAGAGCTGATCGACCCCCCGTCATCGGTGCCGCCGGCACTGGGCGCGCGCGCGTCCCGTACGCTTCCTGGCCGGACCTCTCCGCCCGTCGTGGCGGCGGGCGCGCTGGTCATCGCCGTGGCCGTCGCCGTGGCGCTGGGAGGGAGCGGCTGGCTGTCCCAGCCGGCCGCACAGGCCTGGCGGACGATCTGCGTGGCCATCGTGATCCAGGCGCTGCCGTTCCTGCTGCTGGGCACCGCCCTGTCGGGCGCCATCAACGCCTTCGTCCCCGCCCGGGCCTTCAGCAGGGCGCTGCCGAAGAACCCTGCCCTCGCCGTCCCCGTCGCAAGTGCCGCGGGGGTGGTCCTGCCGGGGTGCGAGTGCGCCTCGGTGCCCGTGGCGGGGAGCCTGATCCGCCGCGGGGTGGCCCCGGCGGCCGCGCTGACGTTCCTCCTCTCGGCCCCCGCGGTGAATCCGATCGTGCTCACCGCCACGGCCGTCGCCTTCCCGGGAGCTCCGGAGATGGTGGTGGCCCGGCTCCTCGCCTCGCTCGCCGCTTCGGCGGCGATGGGCTGGCTGTGGATCCGTCTGGGCCGCCAGGAGTGGCTGCGCCTGCCGGCCCGGACCACCGGTCACACGCCGGGACACGACAGGTGGGAGGAGTTCCGGCTCGGCTTCCAGCACGACTTCCTGCACGCGGGGGGATTCCTGGTGCTGGGGGCGATGGCGGCCGCCACATTCAACGTCACGGTGCCGCGCTCGGTGCTGGACACCTTCTCCGCTTCGCCCTGGCTCTCCGTCATCTTCCTGGCCGCGCTGGCCATCGTGCTCGCCGTCTGTTCCGAGGCCGACGCGTTCGTCGCGGCCTCATTGACCGGTTTCTCCCCCACGGCCCGGCTCGCCTTCATGGTCGTGGGGCCCATGGTCGACCTGAAGCTCATGGCGCTGCAGTCCGGCACCTTCGGGCGGGCGTTCGCGATCCGGTTCGCCCCGGCGACCGCGGTGGTGGCCGTGGCGTGCAGCGCCCTGATCGGTTGGTGCCTGCTGTGAAGCGGAACATCCAGGTACTGCTGCTTCTGCTGTCCGGGGCCGGGCTGCTGCACATCTCGCTGTTCAGCGATGTGTATCTGCGGTACGTGAAGGAGGGCCTGCGGCTGCCGCTGATCATGTCGGCGCTGCTGCTGATCGCCCTGGGGCTGGTGGGGGCGGCACGCGACGGCTTCCCGCTCGCCCGGCCCGCCGAGGCCGGAGAACAGGGTCACGAGGACCACGGACACGGCCATGACCACAGCGGCGGACCGAAGATCGCCTGGCTGCTCTTCCTGCCCGCGATCACCCTGCTGTTCTTCGCACCGCCTGCCCTGGGCGCCTACACCGCCTCCCGGGGCGATGACACCGCCGTGGCGGAACAGGCGCGGTTCCCACCGCTGCCCGACCAGTCCCCCCATCCGATGTCGCTCTCGGCGTTCAGCTCGCGCGCGCGGCAGGACCCCGAACGCAGCCTGGAGGACCGCAGGGTCCGGATGACCGGCTTCGTCACGCCCGGCGAGGACGGCGGCTGGTATCTGACCCGTCTGGTCCTGAGCTGCTGCGCGGCGGACTCCCAGTCGATCAAGGTCGAGATGCACGGAGCCTCTCCCCCGTCGGCGGACAGCTGGGTCACGGTGACCGGCACCTGGCGTCCCGTGGGGAAGGTGGGCACCGCCTCAGCCGCGGCGGCCCTCGACACGGACGAGGTCCGCCGCATCCGGCAGCCCGCGAACCCGTACATGGACACCGCGCCGCCCGCGGCGTGACCGGGTGCGGCGCGGGGCAGCGCAGGGCGGGCGGGGTCAGCGAATCGGCATGCCGGAGAGGGTGCGGGCGATCACCAGGCGCTGGATCTCGCTCGTGCCCTCGAAAATGGTGTAGATCGCCGCGTCGCGGTGCATGCGCTCGACCGGGTATTCGCGGGTGAAGCCGTTGCCGCCGAGGATCTGCATCGCCTGGGCCGTCACCGACTTGGCCACCTCGCCGGCGTAGAGCTTGGACATCGAGCCCTCCGCCGAGGTGAAGGGCTTGGACGCGGCAGCCATCCACGAGGCGCGCCACACCAGCAGCCGGGCCGCGTCGATCTGGGTCCGCATGTCGGCGAGCTGGAAGGCGACGCCCTGGTTGTTGATGATGGGGCGGCCGAACTGCTCGCGGGTCTTGGCGTAGTCGAGGGCGACCTCGTACGCGGCGCGGGCGGTGCCGACCGCCATGGCGCCGACGGCCGGGCGGGAGGCCTCGAAAGTCGCCATCGCGGCGTTCTTCACGCGCTCGCCGCCGGCCTTCGCGCGCTCGCGGGAGCGGGCCAGGCGCTCGTCGAGCTTGTCCTTGCCACCGAGCAGGCAGTGGCCGGGGACACGTACGTCCTCCAGGACGACCTCGGCGGTGTGGGAGGCGCGGATGCCGTGCTTCTTGAACTTCTGGCCCTGGGAGAGGCCGGGCGTGTTCGGCGGAACGATGAAGGAGGCGTGGCCGCGCGCGCCGATCTCGGGGTCCACGACCGCCACGACGACGTGGACATTGGCGATGCCGCCGTTGGTCGCCCACGTCTTGGTCCCGTTCAGGACCCACTCGTCCTTGGCCTCGTCGTAGACCGCGCGGGTGCGCATGGCGGAGACGTCCGAGCCGGAGTCGGGCTCGGAGGAACAGAAGGCGGCGAGCTTCACATCGTCGGGGTCGCCGTACATCTGCGGGATCCAGGTGCCCACCTGCTCCTCCGTGCCGTTGGCGAGGACGCCCACCGCGGCCAGGCCGGTGCCGACGATGGACAGGCCGATGCCCGCGTCACCCCAGAAGAGCTCCTCCGTGGCCATGGGGATGCCGAGGCCGGTGGGGTCGAAGAACTGCTGGGCGTAGAAGTCGAGCGAGTACAGGCCGATCTTGGCGGCGTCCTGGATGACCGGCCAGGGCGTCTCCTCGCGTTCGTCCCACTCGGCCGCGGCGGGGCGCATGACATCCGCCGCAAAGCCGTGGACCCAGTCCCGGACAGCCTTCTGGTCGTCGTTGAGCTCGAGCGTGAACTCGGCCATGTCCCCTCCACGTGCTTGTTACTTGCGGTAACGGAAGTCTGTTACTGACTGGTAGGTCATGTCAACTCCCCGTTCCCCCTTCAATGCCCTGGGTAGCCAGGTGTTACGTTGCGCAGGCACCCAAGCAAGCGCGCACCGGGCGGGGAGAACACACCATGGAGACCAGTCAGCGGGACGACCAACAGCGAGCTGCTGCGCGACGCCGCAAAGAGCTGCTGGAAGCCGCGGACCGGGTCGTGCTGCGCGACGGGCCGGGCGCGTCCATGAACGCCATCGCCGCGGAGGCCGGGATCACCAAGCCGATCCTCTACCGGCACTTCGGCGACAAGGGCGGGCTGTACCGGGCCCTGGCCGCACGCCACACCGACGCCCTGCTCGACGGGCTGCGCGCCGCGCTCGACGCCCCCGCGCACCGCAGGGACCGGGTCGAGGCGACGCTGGACACCTATCTCGTCGCCATCGAGGCACGGCCCCAGGTGTACCGCTTCCTCATGCACCCCGCCGATTCCGACGAGTCCCAGACCGGGGAGCAGGGCTTCGACGTGGGCCGGCACTCGGCTCCCCTGCTGCGCCGGATGGGCGAGGAGCTCGCCCAGGTCATCGCCGAGCGGGTCGACCTCGGCCCGGACGGCGAGCAGCTGGCCCGGGTCTGGGGGCACGGCATCGTCGGCATGATGCACGCGGCCGGCGACTGGTGGCTGCGCGAACGGCCCTGCTCCCGGGACGAGTTGGTGCACAGCCTGGCCGATCTGCTCTGGGGGCGGCTGGCCGCGGCCGGCGACCGGATGGGCGGCCCCGGCTTCTGACGTACCCCGGCCACCGGGTGCGGGCATACGACGGGCATACGCGGCTAGGAACTCCAGGAGGCGCGGCGGGCCGCTCGGAGCACCCGGCGGCGCCGAAGCCCGGTCAGCCGGTCCGGGAAGACGCCGCCCTCCAGGTGGTCCATCTCGTGCTGCAGACAGCGCGCGAAGAATCCGGTGCCCTCGACGCGGACCGGCTCGCCGGTCCGCAACACGCCTTCGACGACGGTGTGGTCGAAACGGCGCGTCCCCGCCTCGATACCCGGGAGGGACAGACATCCCTCGGGGCCGGTCACGGTCACGCCGTCGGCCTCGACCAGCCGCGGGTTGACCACGTGTCCGAGGTTTCTGCGGTCCTCGTCGTCGGGGCAGTCGAAGACGAACACCCGTACCGGCAGCCCGATCTGGTTCGCGGCCAGGCCGACACCCTGGGCCGCGTACATCGTGGCGTACATGTCCTCGATCAGTCGCGCCAGTGCCGCGTCGAAGCGGGTGACCTCGAGGCAGGGTCCGTGCAGCACCGGGTCGCCGAGCAGCCGCATCGGCTTGACGAGTCCCGGACTGCCGGGAATAGCACTGTGTCGCACGCCCCAAGAGTACGGTCCTGACGGCAGCGGCAGGTCGGGCGGTGGCGGGGTTCGGGCCCGGCGCCGGACCTCGATAGGCTGAGCCCCGACCGAAGCCTCCCGGCCGGCGATCGGCGCGAGGGGGCGTACTCACCGGCCGGGTCTCCCAGGACCCCACCGGGAGCGGGCGCGGCGCCGGATGCAAGGAGGAACAAGGACGATGGCAGGTGCAGGCAGCACGGAGCCGCTGTCGCCGCGGGCAAAGCTGGCCGTGACGGCGGGCAAGGCCGCGGCGGCGGTGTCGCGGGCGGCGGGCCGCGGCAGCGGATCGGTGATCGGCGGCAAGGTGGCGCTGAGGCTCGACCCCGACTTGCTCGCCCGGCTGGCGGGACACCTCGATGTGATCCTGGTGTCGGCGACCAACGGCAAGACCACGACCACGCGGCTGATCGCGGAGGCGCTGCGGGCGAGCGGCCCGGTGGTCTCGAACGCGCTCGGCGCCAACATGCCCGCCGGCATCACCTCGGCGCTCTCCGGGGGCTCCGACGCCAAGTTCGGTGTCATCGAGGTCGACGAGAAGTACCTCTCCGGCGTCGCACGCGACGTCACTCCGAAGGCCATCGCCCTGCTGAACCTCTCCCGCGACCAGCTCGACCGGGCCGCGGAGACCCGCATGCTCGCCGAGAAGTGGCGTGAGGGCCTCTCCGGTACGAAGGCCACGGTGATCGCCAACTGCGACGACCCGCTGATCGTCTGGGCCGCCTCCTCCTCCCCCAATGTCGTGTGGGTCGCCGCCGGCCAGGAGTGGAAGGACGACGCCTGGTCCTGCCCGTCCTGCGGCGGTGTGCTGCAGCGCCCCGGTGACGACTGGGGCTGCGGCGAGTGCGGCTTCCGCCGCCCCACCCCGAGCTGGGCGCTGAACGGCGACCACGTCCTGGACCCGCACGGCTCCGCGTGGCCGATCCACCTCCAGCTCCCGGGCCGGGCGAACAAGGCGAACGCGACCACCTCCGCGGCCGTCGCCGCGACGTTCGGCGTACCGCCGCAGGTCGCCCTGGAGCGGATGTACCAGGTGCAGGCGGTCGCCGGCCGCTATGACGTCGTCGACTTCCAGCAGCGTCAGCTGCGGCTGCTGCTGGCGAAGAACCCGGCCGGCTGGCTGGAGACCTTCTCGCTGATCGACCCGCCCCCCACCCCGGTGATCCTCTCGGTCAACGCCCGCGGCGCGGACGGCACCGACACCTCCTGGCTGTGGGATGTGGACTACACCCGGCTCGCCGGGCACCCGATCTGCGTCCTCGGCGACCGCAAGCTGGACCTCGCGGTACGGCTTGAGGTCGCGGGCCTGGAATTCCGGGTCTGCGAGAGTGTGGACGAGGCCGTGCAGCTGTCCCCGCCCGGCCGCATCGAGACCATCGCCAACTACACCGCCTTCCAGGACCTGCGCCGCCGCGTGGGCAACTGACCGGCCCGTACCACGTAAAGGATTGCGAGCATGAGCGACAACAGCCTGCGCCTGGTGTGGGTCTACCCGGACCTGCTGAGCACCTACGGCGATCAGGGCAACGCGCTGGTGGTGGAGCGGCGGGCCCGTCAGCGGGGTCTGGACGTGGCACGGGTGGACGTACGGTCCGACCAGCCGCTGCCCACCTCCGGTGACATCTATCTGATCGGCGGCGGGGAGGACCGGCCGCAGCGGCTGGCGGCGGAGCGGCTGCGTCGTGACGGCGGACTGAACCGCGCGGTCGCCAACGGCGCGATCGTCTTCTCCGTCTGCGCCGGATACCAGATTCTGGGACACGAGTTCATCAACGACCTCGGCGAGCGCGAGGCGGGCCTCGGGCTGCTCGATGTGGTGAGCACCCGCGGCGAGAACGAGCGGTGCGTCGGCGATGTGCTGGCCGACATCGACGAGCGCCTGAACCTGCCGCCGCTGACCGGTTTCGAGAACCACCAGGGCATCACGCATCTGGGTCCGACGGCGCGCCCCTTCGCCCGGGTCCGGTTCGGCAAGGGGAACGGCACCGGGGACGGCTTCGAGGGCGCGTACAACGACACCGTCTTCGGCACGTACATGCACGGCCCGGTGCTGGCACGCAACCCGCTCATCGCCGACCTGATGCTGAAGCTGGCGCTGGATGTGAACGCGCTGCCGCCGGCCGACGACCGCTGGTACGAGGCGCTGCGCCAGGAGCGCATCGCCGCGGCCACCCAGCCCGCCTGACCGCTGGTACGTCCCCGCCGTCCATCGCTTGTAGGGTGGCGGGGATTCCAGCCGGACGACGCGGTCCGGCCGTCCTGCTCAGCTGCAGAGGTATTTCGAGCGATGCGCATTGGTGTGCTCACATCCGGCGGCGACTGCCCCGGCCTGAACGCGGTCATCCGGTCGGTCGTGCACCGGGCCGTGGCGGACCACGGTGACGAGGTCATCGGCTTCCACGACGGCTGGAAAGGCCTTCTGGAGTGCGACTACCGCAAGCTCGACCTGGATGCCGTCGGCGGCATCCTGGCCCGCGGCGGAACCATCCTCGGTTCGTCGCGGGTACAGCCCGCCCATCTGCGCGACGGTGTGGAGCGGGCCAGGGGGCATGTCGCCGAGCTCGGTCTCGACGCGATCATTCCGATCGGCGGCGAGGGCACGCTCAAGGCGGCCCGGATGCTTTTCGACGGCGGGCTGCCGATCGTCGGCGTGCCGAAGACCATCGACAACGACATCTCCTCCACCGATGTGACCTTCGGCTTCGACACGGCTGTGGGCGTGGCGACGGAGGCCCTGGACCGGCTGAAGACGACGGCCGAGTCGCACCAGCGCGTGCTGATAGTCGAGGTCATGGGGCGGCACACCGGCTGGATCGCGCTGCACTCGGGCATGGCGGCCGGCGCGCACGCGATCGTCGTGCCCGAACGGCCCTTCGACATCGCCGAGTTGACGCGGGTGGTGGGCGCCCGGTTCTCGGCGGGCAAGAAGTTCGCGATCGTGGTCGTCGCCGAGGGCGCCAAGCCGCGCGAGGGCACGATGCAGTGGGACGAGGGCGGCAAGGACGTCTACGGGCACCAGCGGTTCGCCGGTGTGGCCCGCCAGCTCTCCGTCGAGCTGGAGGAGCGCCTGGAGAAGGAGGCGCGGCCGGTGATTCTCGGCCATGTGCAGCGGGGCGGCACCCCGACGGCGTACGACCGTGTCCTGGCCACCCGGTTCGGCTGGCACGCGGTGGAGGCGGCGCACCGCGGCGACTTCGGGATGATGACGGCGCTGCGCGGCACGGAGATCACGCTCGTACCGCTGGCCGAGGCCGTGGAGACGCTGAAGACGGTGCCGGAACACCGGTACACCGAGGCCGAGACCGTGCTGTGAACTGAAACCTCGGACAGCAGCGTGGAACCGCCCCCGGCCGGAGCTCCGGCCGGGGGCGGTTCTAGTCTGTTGCGGAACGCATCGGTGCGAATCAGGAGCGAGTGGATGGATCACGGCGGGCACGGCATGACGACGGATCTGCCGCCGTTCACCCTGGGGCGGGGGCTCGAGTTCACCGGGGAGCCGTTCTTCACCGTCGGCTGTCTGCTGGCACTGGTGCTGTACGGCTGGGCCGTGGTGCGGCTGCGGCGGCGCGGCGACGGGTGGCCGGTGGGCCGTACCGTCTCGTTCGCGATCGGTGTGCTCACGGTCGCGCTGGTGATGTGCACGGCCATCAATGACTACGGCATGGTCATGTTCAGTGTGCACATGGTGCAGCACATGGTGATCAGCATGCTGTCGCCGATCCTGCTGCTGCTGGGCGCGCCGGTGACGCTGACGCTGCGGGCGCTGCCGTCCGCGGGGCGGGGCCGGAAGGGGCCGCGCGAGCTGCTGGTGGCTCTGCTGCACAGCCGCTACCTGCGGATCATCACGCATCCGGCGTTCACGATCCCGCTGTTCATCGCGAGCCTGTACGCCCTGTACTTCACTCCGCTCTTCGACTTCCTCATGGGCAGCACGGCCGGGCACCTCGCGATGATGGTGCACTTCCTCATGGTGGGCCTGGTCTTCTTCTGGCCGATCATGGGGGTGGACCCGGGGCCGCACCGGCCGGGCTACGTGATGCGGATGCTGGAGCTGTTCGCGGGGATGCCGTTCCACGCCTTCTTCGGGATCGCGCTGATGATGGCCACGGAACCGATGATCGCCACGTACCGGAACCCGCCCACGTCGCTGGGGATCGACGCGCTCTCCGATCAGAACGCGGGGGGCGGGATCGCGTGGGCGTTCAGCGAGATCCCCTCAGTGGTCGTGCTGGTGGCGCTGGTGTTCCAGTGGTACCGGTCCGAGCAGCGGCAGGCGCAGCGTACGGACCGGGCCGCGGACCGCGACGGGGACAAGGAGCTCGCCGCGTACAACGCGTATCTCGCCTCGCTACAGGCGCGCGGCCGGTAGACCGGCGGCCCGGCCGGACGATCGGCGGTCCGGCGCGAGGAACGGCTGCCGGAAACGGCGGGCGGAGAACGGCAGGCGGGAGCAGCAGCGCTCCGCCGGTAGCGGTGTACGCCGCCCACGGGGGACGATGGTCTCGTTGACCGCGGCCCGGTGCAGTGTCGCCCGGGCTGCCGGGAGGAGGGTACGTGATGCCCGGATCTGCGAAGACCATGGCGGTACTGACGGTGGGCGGGCTGGTCCTGGTGACCGCGTACACCGTCGCTCTGGGCGGCAGCGGCTGGCTGTGGTTCGCCTGGGTGGTGCTCGGCCTGGTGACACTCGGCGTGCTGACCACGAACAACACGCACCGCGCTTGAGCGGCCCGACCCGCTCCGGGGCGTCGCGAGCGACTCCGCCCATCTCGCCGATTTCATCAACACCATCAAGGGGCACGGCGCGCCGGCTCCCGCACCAAGGAGGTCGACTCCTCGCACCCCGTATCGGTCTCCCGCCCGGGCGCCGTCACCGACATGATCCGTGACGCCGCCCAGGCACAACGCTGAGCCCGCGGGGGACCGCCGGGACCCGGAATCCGGGGTCCGGCCTCGGATCCGAGGGTGACCGGGCCGCCGTCCGGGACTCGCCGCCACCCCCACGCCACGCCGAACCGGAGAGGACCCGCGTCATGGGAAGCATCACCACCGCTGACGGCACAGAGATCTTCTACAAGGACTGGGGAACCGGGCGGCCGGTCGTGTTCAGCCACGGCTGGCCCCTCAACGGCGACGCCTGGGACGACCAGGCCCATCTGGTCGCCGGCAACGGCTTCCGCGCGATCGCGCACGACCGCCGCGGACACGGCCGCTCCAGCCAGCCGTGGAACGGCAACGACATGGACACCTACGCCGACGACCTCGCTGCCCTCATCGAACAGCTCGACCTGCGCGATGTGATCCTGGTCGGCCACTCGACCGGCGGCGGCGAGGTGACCCGCTACATCGGCCGCCACGGCACCGCCCGGGTCGCCAAAGCGGTGCTCCTGGGCGCCGTTCCTCCGCTGATGCTCAAGACGGACGCCAACCCCGAAGGGCTGCCGATCGATGTCTTCGACGGTATCCGCGCCGGTGTCCGCAGCGACCGCTCGCAGTTCTACAAGGACTTCAGCGAGTCCTTCTACGGCGCCAACCGGCCCGGCTCGTCCGTCTCCCAGGGCGTCCGCGACACGTTCTGGCTGTGGAGCATGCAGGTCGGACTCAAGGGGGCACTCGACTGCATCAAGGCCTTCTCCGAGACCGACTTCACCGAGGACCTCAAGCGCTTCGACATCCCCGCCCTCATCGCCCACGGGGACGACGATCAGATCGTGCCCATGGGCGCGGCCGCCCTGAAGTCGGTTGAGCTCGTCCAGGACGCCGCCCTCAAGGTCTACCCCGGCGCCCCGCACGGCCTGTCGGCGGTCGGCCCCTTCAAGGAGGAGTTCAACGCCGACCTGCTCGCCTTCATCAACAGCTGACGGCCGTTTCCCGCCTCCCACCTGAGTGGGCGGCGGGAAACGGGCTCTCCCCAGTCGGTCATGCCATCAGAGCAGCTCAGTGGTGGTGTTCGCGCAGTACGGTGACGGCCCGGTAGAAGGCGGAGTCGCGGTGCTCGGTGAACTCCTCGTCGGTGAGGACCGGTTCCTTGACGTGCGGCGGAATGCCGGGGCGTCGAAGGGACCGCCGGAGGCTGGGTGCACGTACAGGGGCTGGGGGTGGGTGAAGCGGTTGCGCAGACAGCCCTGACCGCCGGGCAGGTCGGCGTGGAGCCACGTCGTGCGTGCCCTCCGGGCCCGGTCTCTCCTGCCCGCTCCGGCCCGGGTGGACCGGAGTGCGGGAGAGATACGGTGCCGTCGCAGCAATGTGCCACATATCTGACGCCCCATCACTAATATCGGCAAGGGTTCAGCATGGGTCCGGGCGGAGACGGATACACGGGACCACATCTGCACCTACGCTGACGTCCCCCGGGATGCCCGATGACCAGGCACAACGCAGCCCAGATGTCGATTCCGGCAGAATAGGGAGCGCCCCGTGTTCTACTACGTGCTCAAGTACGTGCTTCTGGGGCCGCTGCTGCGGCTGCTGTTCCGGCCGCGGATCGAGGGTCTGGAGCACGTCCCGCAGGAGGGTGCGGCGATCATCGCCGGAAACCACCTCTCCTTCTCCGACCACTTCCTGATGCCGGCGATTCTGCGCCGCCGGATCACCTTCCTCGCGAAGGCCGAGTACTTCACCGGGCCGGGGCTCAAGGGCCGGCTGACGGCGGCGTTCTTCCGCAGCGCCGGCCAGATCCCGGTCGACCGCTCGGGCCGGCAGGCCGCCCAGAACGCCATCAAGGAAGGGCTGGGTGTGCTGAGCCAGGAGGAGCTGCTGGGGATCTATCCCGAGGGCACGCGTTCGCACGACGGGCGGCTCTACAAGGGACGCGTCGGGGTGGCGGCCATGGCGCTCAAGGCGCAGGTACCGGTGGTGCCCTGCGCCATGGTCGGCACCTTCGAGGTGCAGCCGCCGGGACGGAAGATCCCCCGCATCAAGCGGATCACCATCCGCTTCGGAGAGCCGCTGGAGTTCTCACGTTACGCGGGCATGGCCGACGAGCGTGCGGCGCTCCGCGCGGTCACCGACGAGATCATGTACGAGATCCTGCGGTTGTCGGACCAGGAATACGTCGACCGGTACGCCACCGACGTCAAGGCCGAGCAGCATGCCCAGCAGCGCAGGCCGCGGCTGTTGCACTGACGGTGCATCGGTGCACTGACGGGTGTATCGGCGCACGGACCGATCCGGTCCCGCAGCGTCGACGGCCGGAGACGGCCGGAGGCGGCCGGAGACGGCGACCGGACGGCCGAAGACGGCGAGGGGACGGCCGGGAGGTCCGGCCGTCCCCTCGTTCCGTGTCAGCCGTGCGGGGTCAGTGCACGGTCGGCAGGTCGGCAGCGGCCTTCTTGGCGGCCGCGGCCTGGTCCGGCTTCGGTGTGGCGTGCGGCTCGCACGTCACGTCGCGCCGGTCAACGGTGCCCTTGAGCAGGTAGGCGTCCACCCGCTCGTTGATGCAGGAGTTGACCAGACTGGTGACGCCGTGCGAGCCGGCGTCCTTCTCCGTGATGAGCCGCGAGCCCTTGAGCCGCTTGTGCAGCTCGACGCCACCCTCGTACGGGGTGGCGGCGTCACGCGCGGACTGCACGATGAGCACCTGCGGCAGGCCCTTGCCGGTCTTGACCTCCAGCGGTGTCTGCTGCGGGGCGCCCCAGGTGGCGCAGGGCAGGTTCATCCAGGCGTTGGACCAGGTCAGGAAGGGGTAGTCCCGGTGAAGCCGGGTGTTGTCCCGGTCCCATTTCCGCCAGCTGGTCGGCCACTTGGCGTCGGCGCACTCCACCGCCGTGTAGACGGCGTTGCCGTTCTCGGCGGAGATGTTGCCGGCGGTGTCGGACATGTCCGGGCCGGCCGCCTCGACCAGCGCCTTCTCGTCTCCCGCGAGGTACTTGCTCCAGACGCTCGCGACCGACGCCCACGCGGAGTCGTAGTACGGCGCGCTCTGGAAGAAACCGAGCAGCTCGGCCGGGCCGACGACCCCGCCGACCGGGTTCTTCCTGACCTTCGCGCGCAGGGTGTCCCACTGCTTCTGGACCTTCTGCGGGGTGTCGCCGATGTGGTAGGCCGCGTCGTTCTTGGCGACCCAGGCCTTCCAGTCGTTCCAGCGCAGCTCGAAGGCCACGTCCTGGTCCAGGTTGGCCTGGTACCAGATCTTCTGGCGCGAGGGGTTGACGACGCTGTCCACGATCATGCGGCGCAGGTGGTCCGGGAACAGTGTGGCGTACACGCCGCCCAGGTAGGTGCCGTACGAGACGCCGAGGAAGTTGAGCTTCTTCTCGCCGAGCGCGGCCCGGATGACGTCCAGGTCGCGTGCGGTGTTCGGCGTGGTCATATGCGGCAGCATCGCGCCGCTGCGGTCCTTGCAGCCGTCCGCGTACTCCTTGGCCAGCTTGCGCTGGACGCGCTTGTCGGCCTCGCCGTCGGGCACCGGGTCGAGCTTGGGCGCCTTGACGAACTCCTGCGGGTCCACACACGAGATGGCCGCGGAGTGGCCGACGCCGCGCGGGTCGAAGCCCACGAAGTCGTACGCCTTGGCGGTCTTCACCCACAGCGGGCTCTTGGTGGTGGTCCGGAGCGGGAAGCGCATTCCGGAGCCGCCCGGTCCGCCCGGGTTGTAGACGAGGGAGCCCTGGCGCTCCTTGGCGGTACCAGTGCTGACCGCGCGGTCAACCGCGATCTTGATGGTGCGGCCGTTCGGCTTGGCGTAGTTGACCGGAACAGTGACATATCCGCACTGAACGGGCTTGGCCAGGCCCCAGTCCGCCGGACAGTCCTTCCAGCCGATGCCCTTCTCAGCGGCCCGGGCGGCGGCCGTCCGGACGCCACGTGCCTCGGCGTTGCCGCCCTGTCGCTTTCCGTCTGCGCTGGCGCTCGGCGCGACCATGGCGCCGGCGATCAGCGTTCCGGCTATCAGTGTGCCGGCCGAGCCGAGCACCGCTGTGCGTCTCACGATGTCATTCCCCCTGCTTGGTGCGCCGGTCGTGGCGCGGTGATCACAGAGCTTGCAAAAGAGGATCCTTTCGTCTCCGGGCAGGGGAGCGATAGATCGTGCCGGAGATTCTTTACCAAGACGTCAACTTCCCGGCGCTCGGCGGCTCGGGAACACCTCGGCGGCGGAAGGTGCCTAGGCAGGCCCGGCGTTGGAGGCACAGATGGCCGCGGCGTCCTCGAGCAGCCTGCGGAGGTGCAGGGCGTCCGGGGCGACCGCCGTGGCCAGGACGGCGGGTCCGGCGAGCGGGGTGAGGACCGCCGCGCCTCCGGCCGGGTCGCCGCCCAGGACGTGTGTCTGCGCGTCCTGACCGTCCAACGCCGGGTCCACGACGAGGATTTGGCCGACAGCGCGGTGGTGGGCGAGCACCGCCGGGCCGTCCCAGCCGGGCGCCCCGGGGCCGTACGCCGTCTCCTGGTCGAGGAGCAGCCGGTCGCCGATCCGTACGGTGAGACGGGTGGTGAGGCGTCCGGTCTCCTCGCCGGTGCGGCCGAGGACCTGTTCCTCGCGCAGGACGAGCCGCGCGGTGGCAGCGAGCCGTACGGCGGTCGTCAGGCGCAGGTCACTGCCCTGGGCGGAGATCAACGGCTCGGGGAGCCAGCGCAGTTCGGCCCCGTCTCCGGCGCTCAGCCGCACCTCGTACGCCGCCGGTTCCGCCGTCCGCCCGGGGAGGGCGACGGTCGCCGCGGCCGCTGTCACGTGCAGCGTGGCTCCCGGTTCCGCGGTGGCCTCGAGCGTGAGCCGGTCGCCGCCCAGCGGCGCGCTCATCGCGCCGATCACACACACGCGGGCCTCGGCTCCCTGCGCGCGGATGCGCCGCAGGGCGAGCGGGCCGTCGCCGTCGAGGACGGGCAGCGCGGTGCCGCCACGCCCGTCGGGGGCAGCGGCGATCCGGGCGGTGGCCCTTACGGCGGTGCTGCTCACACCGGGTCCGCGGTCCAGGCGGTGAACCGGGCGCGCACCCAGTCGGCGACGGGCTTGACGCCGTCCTCGGTGGACAGGGAGGTGAAGGCGACGGGCAGGGCGCCGCGCTGGGCCTCGGCGTCGCGGGCCATGCGCTCCAGGTCCGAGCCGACATACGGCGCGAGGTCGGTCTTGTTGATGACGAGGAGATCGGCGGTGGTGACACCGGGGCCGCCCTTGCGGGGGATGTCGTCGCCGCCCGCGACGTCGATGACGAAGACCTGTGCGTCGACAAGGCCCTTGGAGAAGGTGGCGGTGAGGTTGTCACCGCCGGACTCGACCAGGACCAGGTCCAGCGGGCCGACGGCGTCCTCGAGATCCTCGACCGCCTCGAGATTGGCGGAGATGTCGTCGCGGATCGCAGTGTGCGGGCACGCTCCCGTCTCGACGGCGGTGATGCGCTCCGCCGGCAGGACGGCGTTGCGCAGTAGGAATTCAGCGTCCTCGCGGGTGTAGATGTCGTTGGTGACCACGGCGATGGAGATTTCGTCGCGGAGCGTCCGGCACAAGGCGGCGACCGTCGCGGTCTTGCCGGAACCCACCGGACCGCCGAGGCCGATGCGCAGGGCGCGGCGGGTGCCGTCGGGGCGCCGTGGGGCCGCGGCGCCGGCGGTGTGCCGCTGGGGGAAGGTCTCTGGGTGGTCGAGGTGCATCACAGCTCCGGTGGTTGGACTCACGAGGCGAACAGACGTACGGACCAGGCCGCGTGCTGCTCGGCGGCGATGTCGAGCAGCGGGGCCGAGGCGGCGGGCAGGGCGTCGACGCCTTCCCGGAGTGCGCGGTCCGCGGCCTCCGCCGCCTGCCGGGCCACCTCGTCGAGCGCCGGCGCGAGCCGGGCGAGGACGGCGGTGGCCTCGAAGGGGTCGAGGCCGAGGAGGCGTACGGCCGCGGTGGAGGGTCCGCTGACGGATTCGTACGCGGCGGTGTGCGCGGCGTCGAGCGGCGTCAGCCCGGCTGCGCGGGCGAGGAGCCCGAGGACGACGGGCTGGTGCGCACCGCGCGGCCTGGCGGCGGCGAGCGCGTCGAGCTCCGGCGACGGCCAGACGGCGCGGGCCGCACGCATCATCTGCCGGCCGAGGCGGCGTGCGGTGCCGCGGAGTGCGGGCACGGACGTCCGGGCGTCGGCGGCCTCGTCCAGCTCGAGCGGGTCGACCCCGGCGGCGGCCGCCGCCGCCAGTGCCGCGGCGGTGAGCCCGGCGGTGTGCAGCCTGCCCCGGCAGAAGTCGCCGAGGGTGACCGCATCCCGGATACGGCCCGCCTCGACGGCGGCCTCCGCTCCCCCTGAGTGAGCGTGTCCACCTGCGGGGAAGCGGCCATCGGCGAGCACGAGCAGCGCGGCGCGGGCGGCGGGCGGGCTCACGTCGTCCACGGAGGGTCCCGGTCGGCGCGCGGACACTCCGCCCGGGGCCGGGGCACCGGCGGAGCCCTGCTCGGTGCCGTCCGGGGCGCACTGGCACGGCTCGGGCGGGTCGGCGCCGATGCCGTACACGGACGAGACCTTCGCGGCGGTGTCCACCGCATCACCGGCCGCGGCACGCCCGGCGTGGCGCCCGGCACTGCCCACCGGCTCGCTCACATCCACAGCACCCGCGGCCGGGGCACTCGCAAGGTCCGGCTGCCTCACGCCCGGCCGCCCGATGTCCTGCCGTCCGAGGTCCGGCTGCCCGACGTCCGAGCCGCCCGGCGTCATGTGCCCCGCGCCGACGGCCGGGTGGCGCGCCGAGGGGAACTCCCCCCGGGCTTCCCGCCGGGCGTCTGCCGAGGTGCTCATCGTGCCGACCCGCCCGTCAGAAGAGGAAGTACCGCTGGGCCATGGGCAGTTCCGCGGCCGGGGACGGATCGACCGGAGTGCCGTCGATGGTGACCGTGAAGGTGTCGGGGTCGACCACGACGTGCGGACGGGCGTCGTTCTCCCGCATGTCGGCCTTGCCGACACTGCGCGTGCTGCGGATCGCTGTGAACCGCTTGCCGAGCCCCAGCCGCTCCGGAAGGTCGTCCTCGATCGCGGCGGGGGCGACGAAGTTCAGGGAGTTCGCCGCCGGGGCACGGCCCACTGCGCCGAACATCGGGCGGGGCATGACCGGCTGCGGCGTCGGGATGGACGCGTTGGCGTCCCCCATCTGCGCGTAGGCGATCTGTCCGCCCTTGATGACCAGTTGCGGCTTGACGCCGAAGAACGCCGGGTCCCACAGCACGAGGTCGGCGAGCTTTCCGCTCTCCACCGAGCCGATTTCGTCGTCCAGCCCCTGGGCGACGGCCGGGTTGATGGTGTATTTGGCGACATATCGACGGGCTCGGTGGTTGTCCGCGCGCCCGTCGCCGGGCAGCGCCCCGCGCCGCTGCTTCATGACGTGCGCGGTCTGCCAGGTACGCAGCACGACCTCCCCGACCCGGCCCATGGCCTGCGAGTCGGAGGAGATGATCGAGATGGCGCCGAGGTCGTGCAGCACGTCCTCAGCGGCGATCGTGCTGGGCCGGATACGGGACTCGGCGAAGGCGAGGTCCTCGGGCACGGCGGGGTTGAGATGGTGACAGACCATCAGCATGTCGAGGTGTTCCTCGACGGTGTTGACGGTGTGCGGCCGGGTGGGATTCGTCGAGCTGGGCAGCACGTTGGGCTCGGAGACCACGGTGATGATGTCGGGAGCGTGCCCGCCACCCGCGCCCTCGGTGTGGTAGGCGTGGATCGACCGGCCCGCGATCGCGGCGAGCGTGTCACCGATGAAACCGGCCTCGTTGAGCGTGTCGGTGTGGACCGCGAGCTGGACGCCGGTCTCCTCGCACACGCCCAGACAGGCGTCGATGACGGCGGGGGTCGCCCCCCAGTCCTCATGGATCTTGAAGCCCAGCGCTCCGCCGCGGAGCTGGCTGTGCATCGCCTCACGGGAGGTGGTGTTGCCCTTCCCGAGCAGCCCGATGTTGACCGGATACGCCTCCAGTGCCTCGAACATCCGGGCGAGGTGCCACGGTCCGGGGGTGATGGTGGTCGCCTTCGTGCCCTCGGCGGGGCCGGTGCCGCCGCCGACGAGCGTGGTGATGCCGGCGGAGAGCGCCTCGTCGGCGATCTGCGGACAGATGAAGTGGACGTGGGCGTCGATCGCACCGGCCGTGAGGATCTTGCCGTTCCCGGCGATGACCTCGGTCTCCGGCCCGATGACGAGATCCGGATGGATGTTGTCCATGGTGTCCGGGTTGCCGGCCTTGCCGATGCCGGTGATCCGGCCGTCCCGGATACCGAGGTCGGCCTTGACGACACCCCAGTGGTCGACGATGACGGCGCCGGTGACGACGGTGTCGGGGGCACCCTCGGCGCGGGTCGTACGGGCCTGGCCCATGGACTCGCGGATCACCTTGCCGCCACCGAACACCGCTTCGTCTCCCGCGGATCCGGGGCCGCCGGCCAGGTCCTGCTCGATCTCGACGAGGAGGCCGGTGTCGGCGAGCCGGATGCGGTCGCCGGCGGTGGGGCCGAAGAGGTCGGCGTACGCGGCGCGGGACAGTTCAGCCATCGAGGGAACCTCCGGTCTCGCCGCGCAGTCCGTGAACGACCCGCCGGCCGGCGATCGGCACCAGTTCGACCTCGACGGGGATGCCGGGCTCGAAGCGGACGGCGGTTCCGGCGGCGATGCCCAGCCGCAGTCCGCGAGCAGCCGCACGGTCGAAGTCGAGACCGGGGTTGGCCTCGGCGAAGTGGTAGTGCGAGCCGACCTGAACGGGCCGGTCAGCGGTGTTGAGGACGGTGATACGGGTGACGGGGCGGCCGGAGTTGAGCGGCACCGGCCCCACCCCGTACAGCACCTCTCCGGGAATCATGCGCGGCACTCCCCCGTCAGGCGATCGGCTCATGAACGGTGACGAGCTTCGTGCCGTCCGGGAAGGTCGCCTCGACCTGCACGTCGTGGATCATCTCGGGGATGCCGTCCATGACGTCGTCGCGGGTGAGCACCTTGCGGCCGGAGGACATCAGCTCGGCGACGGTCCGGCCGTCGCGGGCGCCTTCCAGGATGTGCGAGGTGATGAGCGCGATCGCTTCGGGGTGGTTGAGCCGCACCCCGCGCGCCCTGCGCTTCTCGGCCACGTCCGCGGCCACGTGGATGAGCAGTCGTTCCTGCTCGTGCGGGGTCAGTTGCACGCTTCCCACCTCACAGTCGTCGGCTCTTCCACCCTCGGGCGAAGGAGCCCGGGGCCGGACCGGGACGCGGCGCCGACGCGTTACGGAAGAAGATGTAACACACCTCCGCACCGGCGGACCTGGCTCCGACCTGCGGCTCGGCCGTGTCACGCCCCGGTGGGCGCAGGTTAGTTCTGTGGAGTTTCGGGGGCGTTAACTCGCACGATTCCCGGTCAGAGGCACCACGCCGCACAGGCTGTAGCTCTCCACGCGCTCCACCCATGCCGGGCGCCCGGCATTTCGGTGGCTGCCGGGCCGGGGCCCGGTGCCCGAAGCGTCGGCCGGCGTGGCGTGTGACGACCGGTGTGGCGTGTGACGAGCCGAGCCCCCACCCGGCCGGCTGAGGAGGGACCGGAGCGGATCACCCGGGCGGCCGTAGCCATCCGCCGCAGCGGACCGCTCGTGCACGGCCTTCCACCGGTCGGGCTCCGGGCCTACCGGCCCCGCCGACCGCCGCCGTCCGAGCCGCGGTGCTCCGCGGCGATGCCGAAGCGGCGCCGTTCGCCTTCAGCGGATGCGCCGGGCCGGACCAACGAGACCGTCGAGATGACCTGCTCCTCCGGGGCCGCATCCAGTTGCTCGAGTCGCTCCAGGTCAGCAGCGGAGACCAGGGCCACGAGCGGCTTTCCGTGGCGCGTCACGACAACCCGCTCACCGCCGTACACCACGCGGTTGATCAGATCCGCCAGCTCGGCTCGGGCTTGCGTCACCGGAATCTCGTAGGCCATGCTCCCCAGCCTAACGGGCGTCCGCGGGCGTCCAGGGATTCCGGGGCAAGCCCAATCAGTCCAGGTCAGAGGCTCGGAGATCCGAACTGTCCGGCCAGGATGTGACGCGTGTGGGAAACGGACGACAAGGCCCCGGCTCCCCTCAGTGGGAGGCCCGGGGTCTCTCCATGTGCCGGGACATCTGCCGTCTGCGCGGCGGCAACGTGTGACCGGGCCTCCGTCGAGCGACGCGTCCCGATGACCTTCATCGGCCTGCCAGGAGCAGACCGGGGGTGCGATTCGTCCCGACATGCGCAAGCGGTTACGTCATCTCGG
Source organism: Streptomyces sp. NPDC004647 (assembly GCF_040609575.1). Lineage (NCBI taxonomy): Bacteria > Bacillati > Actinomycetota > Actinomycetes > Kitasatosporales > Streptomycetaceae > Streptomyces > Streptomyces sp. NPDC004647. The sequence goes on from NZ_JBEXKU010000053.1 coordinate 28,839, forward strand.
GAGTCACCGTGGCATGTGGAGCGCAAGGGCACTCCGCCCACCCTCTCGGCGCACCACGGAGGGACACCGCCAGTCACCTTGTCCGGTCTGCTGCCGCAATTTGGCATCTCTCCGGCTGGACCGCAGTCAACGAACCGCGGCCAACGCAGGCTCCGGCGCGGGCAGTTCCTGGGAACGGCGGCGAGCCGGACGTCGCGGGCGGCGCGGACACACGAACGCCAACGTCACCCAGCGGGCCTGCGCCCGGCCAAGCGTTGAAGATCCGCGCATCACCGCGGATGCACCGGAGCCGCCGTTCGCGCTGTGAGAAATCGCGAGGCCTGAGCCTCACGAATCGGCCCAAAAGTGCCTCTGATCTGTTGACCCTCTCGATTGATCTGTTGACCCCTCTCGATCGGCAGGGCAGCATCCCCACCGAACAGGATGTACGTCCTGTACATTTTTTACCGGAGGCCTCCCTCATCGGAGTGCAGACGAGAGGCGCAGTGATGGACCGACCGACAGTCCGCTATCTCCTGCCGGAGTTCACGGAGCGCACCAGCTCCGGGACCCGCACGATGGACCCGTACTCCAAGCTCCTCGAGGAACGCATCGTCTTTCTCGGCACCCGGATCGACGACACCTCGGCAAACGACGTGATGGCGCAGTTCATGCATCTCGAGCACGCCGCTCCGGACCGGGACATCTCGCTCTACATCAACTCCCCCGGCGGCTCGACGACCGCGATGACGGCGATCTACGACACGATGCAGTTCGTCACCTGCGACATCGAGACGATCTGCCTCGGCCAGGCCGCCTCGTCCGCCGCGGTGCTCCTCGCCGCGGGCGCCCCGGGCAAGCGGCTGATGCTGCCGGGCTCCCGGGTGCTCATCCACCAGCCCTCCTTCTCGGAGCCGATCCAGGGGCAGACGTCGGATCTGGACATCCAGGCCAAGGAACTGCTGCGCATGCGCGACGTGCTGGAGGAGATGCTCGCCCGGCACACCGGCCAGGCCCCCGTACGGATCGGCGCCGACATCGAGCGCGACAAGATCTTCCAGGCCGAGGAGGCGGTCGCGTACGGGCTCGCGGACAGGATCGTGCAGAGCCGCAAGCAGGCGAGTTCGCTGTTCGGCGCGGGGTGATTCACCGTGCTGCCGCCCGAACTTCCCCCGCTGCCCGCACTCACCCGAGCCGAGAGCGACCTGGTGGACCGATACCTGGAGGTGCTCGACCTGCTGGGGCGGATCAATCCGGCCCGGACCTCCGACACCTACGGGGGCTTCCGCGCAGCCCAGGCCTTGGTGAGCAGGGCCGCGGCGCTCCGGGACGCGCTGGCGCTCATGCACGAGCGCGGCGAGAGCCAGGTACATGCCGCCACCCTGGCGCGAGCGTTGCGGGTGCTCGACGGTGAGCGGCGGGGCGCGCGGGTCACCGTCCCGCCCGAGCCGTCGGGTTGATGAAGCGTCACCTCGTCCGGCGGCCGGTGCAGCCGAACGGACTCCCTCGATAGATGGACCGGGGAGCAGGCGGCAAGGGTTGATCGACTTGCGCGGAGATCGCATCGGTGCTGCGCGGGGTAGGGGCATCCGCCGCTGGTGGGGGCGCTTGCATGATGTCGGACAAACCGATCACAGCATGTACTTCTAACCCTAATGACGCATATGTGATGAACATCACATAGTGCGCGTTATGCACGGAATCTGCCATGGGCGTGGGGACTATCCGTGGACGACAAGCCCCCGCCACCTCGGCGGGGCGGTCCGGGCGGACGCCGAATCCTGCCGCCGCGCCGGATGTCTGGTCGACACGGAGTGCTTTCGGCAGGAGTGGAGGACCCGATCAGTTCGGGGCCGACCGGGAACTCCGGTCGCCCCTCGGGGTGAAGCCGCTGCGGCGGCCGGGCATCTTCGCCAGCCCGAACCCGACAGGCCATCCCTCACAGGCGGCTGACGAAGGGTCGCACATGGCTGCGAATGGACACGTCCCGTCTCTGTTCTGTCGGGCCGGCACCGCTTCGGCGCTCACTCTGGCCGCTTTCGGTGGGAGCCTGCTGGCTCCTGGTGCCGCGACGGAAGCCCTGGCGGCGCCGCCGCCCCCAGGGCATGAATCATCCCAATTCACCTCGGCGCCACCGGATTTCGACGCTTTCGGCGAGCAGGTGCTGTCGCCTGACACCCAGCCGATGGGAGGGCCGGTCCTGGAACCCGGCCACCGGGACCCAACGCCTGACGTTCTGTCACCGGAGAACGAGAGCCCGGCCCCTGGCAACCCACCACCGGCAACCGGTCCCGATTCGTCCGGTCCCCAGAGACTCCCGGTCCTGGAGCCGTCGCCCGGCACCGGGCCGCCCCGGGCCGAGCCGTCGAAGCCGGATGCCGAACCGCCGCAGGCCAGGCCGCCGAAACAGCGCCCCGCAGCCCCCAAGGACAAGGACGAGGCCGAGGGCAAGGGCAGGGTGACGACGCCGAGCTCCCGCCCGTCCAAGGGCAAGCCGGCGAAGCGCCCCCCAGCTCCCAAGTCGCCCAAGTCTCCCAAGGGAGCGACTGCGGCGGCGACCGGGAGCACGGCTCTCCGGGTGGCCGCCTCGAAGGAGGGGTCCCCGTACCAGATGGGTGCCGAAGGCCCGAACCGGTTCGACTGCTCAGGGCTCACCCAGTACTCCTTCAAGCGCGCGGGCAAGCAACTGCCGCGCACGGCGGCCGCGCAGTACAACAACACCCGGCACATCCCCGCTTCCCAGCGTCAGCCCGGCGACCTGGTCTTCTTCGGCTCGGGCGGCGGCTACATCCACCACGTCGGCATCTACGCCGGCAATGACATGATCTGGCACTCCCCCAAACCCGGTGCGGTGGTGCGCCTGGAGAAGCTCTGGACCAGCAACGTCACTTACGGCCGGGTGAGTTGAGCCGGGAAGAGACTCCGACTGTCCGTCGCCGCGGCTAGGTTGAGTGCGATCAGGGATCACCTACCGCAGCCGCGAGGAGTCGCATGCCCTTCCCGAACCCGGTCCGGCACATCACCTTCGACGCTCGTGATCCCTACGCCCAGGCCCAGTTCTGGTCGGCGCTCACGGGCTGGCTGCTGGAGGACTCCGATCCGGGCGACGACGCGGTGCTGCTCGAGTCGGGGCAGTCCGGAGTGCCCGGCCTGCTGTTCCTTCGGGTTCCCGAGGACAAGACCGTGAAGAACCGGATCCATCTCGACATCCAGCCGCCGACCGACACCCGGGACGCCGAAGTCGGGCGGCTGGCCGGGCTCGGCGCCGAGGTCGTGGCCGACCACCGTACGGACGACGGCCTCGGCTGGGTGGTCATGGCCGACCCGGAGGGCAACGAGTTCTGTGTCGAGCGCAGCGCCGCCGAGCGGGGTCTCACGGCCTGAGCCGCGGCCCGGCAGTGGCGGCGCGGTGACCCGCGGACCGGTTGCGCGGCGGCTTCGGCCGTACGAGAGCGGTGCCCCTGACGCGGGGACAGAAAGCTGTCAGGAGCAGTCGGCCACCTTCCACGGCAGGGCGATCCAGACGGTTTTCCCGCCCTCCGCAGTGGGCGTGACGGAGAGTCTGCCGCCGGACTCGGCGGTCAGCCAGCGGATGATGACCATGCCGCGGCCGTTGTCCTGCTGCACCGCCGCGGGCAGCCGCTGCGGTCGGCGCGGGTGGCTGTCGGTGACCCCGATGCGCAGCTGCTCGTCCCGGTCGAGCTGGAGGTCCACCGTGAACGTGGGCGACTGGCCGAAGGTGTGCAGGACGGCATTCGTGGCCAGCTCGGAGACGATGAGCAGTACGGCATCGGCTCTCTCCGCACCTGCCGGAAGGCCCCATTCTGCAAGGACGTCCGAGACGTATCTTCGGGCGGTGGTGACCGAGGCCGGGGCGCTCAGCAGGGTGACGGATGCTTCCTGGTGGTCTGCCATGGCGGCGGTGTCCCTTTCCCGCCGAGGCCGTGCCCCGAGACGCTGTGGAGTGAGGTCGGAGTCGGCTTCGGACAGCGTTGGGCGCCAGAGTGCCACTCGCGCTGTCCGGACCGGGGACGATCCACCGAGATGCGCAGGAATCGTCGCTCGAAGCGGTGAACTCTGCCACGGAAAAGCGTATTTGACCGGTTCGTTGCGGTGAACGACGAGCGGGCAGTGCGCGGCCGGAGCGTTCGTCGCCCGCGGGCGAGGCGTCAGGCAGCAGTGGGGGCGGTCGCGACGATCACGCCCACTGCTTCGGCGATCTGCTGGTCCGTCAGGTCAGCACGTGCCGTCAGGCGCAGCCGTGAGATGCCGTCGGGTACGGACGGCGGGCGGAAGCAGCCCACCACCAGTCCGGCGGCGCGGCAGTCGGCGGCCCAGCGCAGTGCCGCCTCCGGGGCAGGGGCCCGTACGGAGACCACGGAGGCGTCCGGCCGGACTGCGGCGAGCCCCGCCGCCGTCAGCTGTCGGTGGAGCGCGGCGGCGACCGTACGGGCGCGCGCCGCGCGCTCCGGTTCCCGGGCCAGCAGCCGCAGGCTCGCGAGGGCCGCGCCCACCGCGGCCGGGGCCAGCCCGGTGTCGAAGATGAACGTCCGGGCGGTGTTCACCAGGTGCTCGATCACCCGGGCCGGGCCGAGAACGGCTCCGCCCTGGCTGCCGAGCGACTTGGACAGGGTCACGGTGGCGACCGTGCCGGCGGATCCCGCGAGTCCGGCCGCGTGCAGGGCGCCGCGTCCGCCGTCGCCGAGGACACCCAGGCCGTGCGCGTCGTCGACGAGCAGGCCCGCACCGTACGCCCGGCAGGCGGCGGCGAGTCCCGGCAGCGGGGCGGCGTCGCCGTCGACGGAGAACACCGAGTCGGTGACGGCGAGCGCCCGGCCGTCGTGGCCGTCCAGTGATTTGCGGACGGCCTCCGGGTCCCTGTGCGGCACCACGGCCGTCTCGGCGCGGGAGAGCCGGCAGCCGTCGATGAGCGAGGCGTGGTTGCCCGCGTCGGAGACGACGAGTGTGCCGCGGTCGCTCAGCGCAGTGACGGCGGCGAGGTTGGCGGCGTAGCCGGAGGACAGCACCAGAGCCGCCTCGAAACCGCAGAAGCGGGCGAGCTCTGTCTCGAGCTCGGCGTGCAGCTCGGTGCTGCCGGTGACCAGTCGGGAGCCCGTGGCGCCCGCGCCCCAGCGGCGCGCCGCCTCGGCCGCGGCGCCGGTGACCTCCGGGTGCCGGGACAGACCCAGGTAGTCGTTGCTCGCCAGGTCGAGGAGCGGGGAGTCGGCGGGGCGCGGCCGCAGCTTGCGTACGAGCCCTGCGCGGCGGCGCGTCCGCGCCTGCTCGTCGATCCAGTCGAACGGGTCGTGGGGCATCGGCCGTCCTTGCGTCTGTCGGGTCTGCCCAAACCGTAGCGGCGGGGCGCCACGGTCAGGGTGTGGCAATACACACACCTCGATCGGGCTCTGTTGTGCGATCTCTCCTTGGCCGAGGACGGTGCCGTAGGCGAGGATCTGGGCCATGGACCTGCTGAAGACGCTGGTGGACAAGGGGCTGCGACGCGAGCTGCCCACCCGGGAAGAGGCTCTCGCCGTGCTGGCCACCCAGGACGACGAACTGCTGGATGTGGTGGCAGCGGCCGGCAAGGTGCGCCGCCAGTGGTTCGGGCGCCGGGTGAAGCTCAACTATCTGGTCAATCTGAAGTCCGGGCTGTGCCCCGAGGACTGCTCGTACTGCTCCCAGCGGCTGGGTTCCAAGGCCGAGATCCTCAAGTACACCTGGCTGAAGCCCGACGAGGCCGCCGCGGCGGCGGGCGCGGGAGTCGCCGGGGGCGCCAAGCGCGTCTGCCTGGTGGCCAGCGGGCGCGGACCGACCGACCGGGACGTGGACCGGGTCTCGCAGACGATCGAGGCCATCAAGGAGCAGAACGAGGGCGTCGAGGTGTGCGCGTGCCTCGGGCTGCTCGCGGACGGACAGGCCGAGCGGCTGCGTGCGGCGGGCGCGGACGCGTACAACCACAACCTGAACACCTCCGAGGAGACGTACGGGGACATCTGCACCACGCACGACTACTCCGACCGGGTGTCGACCGTGCGGCAGGCGCAGGTCGCGGGACTGTCGGCGTGCTCCGGACTGATCGCGGGCATGGGCGAGTCGGACGAGGACCTGGTGGACGTGGTCTACGCGCTGCGCGACCTGGACCCCGACTCGGTGCCGGTCAACTTCCTCATCCCCTTCGAGGGGACTCCGCTGGGGAAGGAGTGGAACCTCACCCCCCAGCGGGCGCTGCGCATCCTGGCGATGGTGCGGTTCGTCTGCCCGGACGTGGAGGTACGTCTGGCGGGCGGGCGCGAGGTGCATCTGCGGTCGCTCCAGCCGCTCGCCCTGCACCTGGCCAACTCGATCTTCCTCGGTGACTACCTGACCAGCGAGGGCCAGGAGGGCAAGGCCGACCTGGACATGATCGCCGACGCGGGCTTCGAGGTGGAGGGCGCCGGCACCACGACGCTGCCCGAACACCGCGCGGAGGCCCTGGCCGCGGCGGGAGCGGGCTGCGGCTCGCACGGCGGGGGCGGCTGCGCGCCGTGCGGCGACGGCGGCACGGCCGAGGCCCCGGGCGTCACCGAGACCACGGGCATCCCCGAGGCGCCGGCCGTGCCCGCGGCGGCACCGGCGGGCGACGCCCGTAGGGACCTGGTCGCGGTCCGCCGCCGCGGCGCGGGCACCGACCTCGCGCCCAATGCGTAAGCCGCTGACCACCGGCGAGCTGCTGGCCCTGGACCGGCAGCACGTCTGGCATCCGTACGGTCCGATGCCCGGCCGGCAGGAGCCGCTCGTAGTGGAGTCCGCAGCCGGGGTCCGGCTGCGGCTCGCCGAGCCGGCCGAAGGGCATGCCGAGCTCATCGACGGAATGTCCTCGTGGTGGTCCGCGATCCACGGCTACAACCACCCGGTGCTCAACGAGGCCGCCCGCTCCCAGCTGGAGCGGATGAGCCATGTGATGTTCGGCGGGCTCACCCACGAGCCCGCGGTACGGCTTGCCGCCCGGCTGGTGGAGATCACCCCGGAGCCGCTGCGGCACGTCTTCCTGGCCGACTCCGGTTCGGTGTCGGTCGAGGTCGCGGTGAAGATGTGCCTGCAGTACTGGCGGTCGGTGGGCAAACCGGCCAAGCAGCGGCTGCTCACCTGGCGCGGTGGCTACCACGGTGATACCTGGCAGCCGATGTCGGTGTGCGACCCGGATGGCGGCATGCACCACCTGTGGTCGGGCGTGCTGCCGCGGCAGATCTTCGCGGACGCCCCGCCTGCCGGCTTCGACGCCGAGCGGGACGAGGCGTACGAGGCGCAGCTGCGGGAGCTGGTCGCGCGCCACGCCGACGAGCTGGCTGCCGTGATCGTCGAGCCGGTGGTGCAGGGCGCGGGCGGTATGCGCTTCCACTCCCCCGGCTGCCTGCGGCTGCTGCGCGAGATCTGCGACGAGTACGGCGTGCTGCTGGTGCTGGATGAGATCGCCACCGGATTCGGGCGTACGGGCGCACTGTTCGCGGCCGGACACGCGGGGATCTCCCCCGATGTGATGTGTGTCGGCAAGGCCCTGACCGGCGGCTATCTGACGATGGCGGCCACCTTGTGCACATCGACGGTGGCCGAGGGCATCAGCGGCGGCGAGGTCCCGGTGCTCGCCCACGGTCCGACGTTCATGGCCAATCCGCTCGCCGCTGCGGTCGCGGAGGCCTCGATCGGCCTGCTGCTCTCGTACGACTGGGCGCAGGAGGTGAAGCGGATCGAGGCCGGGCTGCGGGCAGGACTGGCCGAGGCGAAAGGTCTGCCGGGGGTCCGGGACGTACGGGTGCTGGGAGCGATCGGCGTCGTACAGCTCGACCACGAGGTGGACATGGCGGCGGCGAGCCGGGCGACGGTGCGCGAAGGGGTGTGGCTGCGCCCGTTCCGCGACCTCATCTACACCATGCCGCCGTACATCACGGGTGACGACGACCTGGCAAGGATCTGCGCGGCGGTGTGCGCGGCCGCGTCGGCGGGCTGAGCGCCCGGCCGTGACCGGGCCGGGCCCCCGGCCGGGTCGGGCTCCCGCACGGTCGTCGGTGTGATCGCGGTTTGTGCCGGTGGGCACAGGAATCGAGAGAGGTAGGGGAGTCATGGCGGTCATCGTCGTCACGGGCACGGGCACGGAGATCGGAAAAACCGTGGCCACCGCAGCGATGGCCGCCGCCGCTCTGCGCGAGGGGCGGTCGGTGGCCGTGCTGAAGCCCGCGCAGACGGGTGTGAACGCGGACGAGCCGGGCGATGCGGCTGAGGTGGCTCGCCTCGCCGGACCCGTAACGGCGGTCGAACTCGCCCGCTTCCCCGAGCCGTTGGCCCCCGCGACCGCCGCCCGGAGGGCCGGTCTCGCCCCGGTGAAGCCGCAGGATGTGGCCGAGGCGGCCGGGAAACTGGCTGCCGAACACGACCTGGTGCTGGTCGAGGGGGCGGGCGGGCTGCTCGTCCGCTTCGACGACGACGGCGGCACGCTGGCGGACGCGGCGGGGCTGCTGGGCGCGCCGGTGCTGATCGTCGCACCGGCCGGGTTGGGCACGCTCAACTCGACGGCACTGACGGCGGAGGCGTTGCGGGGCCGCGGACTGGAGTGCGCGGGGGTGGTCGTGGGCAGCTGGCCGTACGATCCGGACCTCGCGGCGCGCTGCAACCTCGCCGACCTGCCGGAGGCGGCGGGCGCGCCGCTGCTCGGTGCGATTCCGCAGGGCGCGGGGTCGCTGAGGCCCGCGGACTTCCGTGCGGGGGCGGGGAGTTGGCTCGTGCCCGCGCTGGGCGGCAGCTGGGACCCGGATGCCTTCGCGGCGCGGATGCGGTCCGGCCATCGGCCGGGCGGCGGAGGCACGGCCGTACGCTGACGCCCGCGCGCACGCGCGCCTGGAACAGGGCCTCATGTATCGCCGTCAGTGCGGGTCAGCGCCGCTGCGGGGGGTCCGAGGGCTCGTCCGACGGCTGCGGCGGGGAGAGATCCGTCGGCTGGTCCGATACCGAGCCACACGCGTTCGTACGGCCTGCCTACCCGCCGGTGAGCGCAACCGGTCGAACACCGGCTGCCATCCCGACACCGAGGTCGACGCGATCGAGCGGGCTGCCGTCCCGGCACCGGGCCTCGGCACGATCAGGGCCGGCCGGACTGCCGCCGACTGTGCAGGAGGCCGTCCGGGGCTTCGCGGTCCGGACCGCAACGAGTTCCGCGTCGTCGCGCTGAACCTGCTCGTCCGGTGGATTCGTCCGCGGGTGCAGCGCAAGTCGCCCGCGCGGGGGCACAATCGCCGTGAGCGCCGTCCGCCGGAGAAGGGACCCGCCATGCCTCTGCGCAGCCCCACGGTTCCGCGCGATCCCGTGCACCATCCGCTCTTCGCCCGCTTCTACGCCTGGATCAGCGTGCTCGCCGAGGACAAGGCCGGCGTCGCCGCCCACCGCGACGAGCTGCTCGACGGGCTCTCCGGGCGGGTGATCGAGATCGGGGCGGGTAACGGGCTGAACTTCGCGCACTACCCCGCCACCGTCTCCGAGGTGGTGGCGATCGAGCCGGAGCGGCATCTGCGGCAGCTGGCCGCCGCAGCCGCCCTGCGCTCCGAAGTGCCCGTCGATGTGGTGCCGGGCGCGGCGGAGGCACTTCCGGTGAAGAGCGAGGGGTTCGACGCGGTGGTCGTGTCCCTGGTGCTGTGCAGCGTCAGGGATCTGCCGCGGTCCCTCGGGGAGATCCACCGGGTGCTGCGACCGGGCGGCGAGCTGCGCTTCTACGAGCACGGGCGGGCGCAGGGCCGGGCGATGCCGCTGGTCCAGCAGGCGCTGGACCGCACCGTGTGGCCGCTGCTGTTCGGCGGCTGCCACACCGGGCGTGACACCCTGGCGGCGCTCCGGGCGGCGGGGTTCGAGGTCGGTACCTACCGCCGGCTGCGCGTCCCCGACCGGGGCCTGCCGCTGCCGTCGTCCGCGCATGTGCTGGGCGTGGCACGGCGGCCACCGGACCAGGACGGTCCGGAAACTCCCGGCTAAAGGCTCCAGGTGCGCAGCTCGTCGGCGATGGCGCCGACGTCCGCCGTGCCGTCCTTCACCAGCCGGGCGAGGTCGCGGACCTGCTCGGGCGAGGTCGCGATCTTCAATCCGCTGGCGACGAGATAGGCGTATGCGACCGCGGAGGCGAACATGGCGTTCGACCGCTCCAGCGCCGGTACGTGCAGCAGCAGTTGCAGCAGGGCGGCCGCGCGGTCCTGCGGGTCGGCGTAGACGGGCACGCCGAATATCTCTGCGTCGTGCCGGCCGACAGCGGCTACGAGTGCGCCCCAGTCGGAGACCTGGGGGTCACCCGGGGTGTTGTGTTCGGCGATCATCAGAAGCCAGGCGAGGTCGATGCGCAAGGTCAACGGGGTTTGCGCTCCTCGCCGAATTCCTCAGCGAACACATTCTGGTACTGCTTCATGAAGTCGGCGGCGGCTTCGACGAACGTATGGCCGACTTCGCCCGCGTCCTGGCGGACGAGCTCCTCGATGTAGCGGTTCATGCTCACCCCCCGCTGGAGGGCGCGCTGCCGCGCCGTCTCGGCGGTTGTCTCGTCCACGCGGACGTTCAACTGTGTTTTCGCCACGCCCCAAAGCTAGCGCCCTTCCGCTAGCCCCGGCAAGCGCGCCCCGGGCGTACAGTTCCTCCGCGGGTACGAGTCGGGAGGGCCGGGGACCGCCCCCCAGGGGGATGCCGGGCGCGTCGTCCGGGCTTGACCTCTGTCGCGTACGGACGGTACATCCCTGTTCGGGGAGCGGCCTTGCCCACACCTGCGGCACAGACGGCGGACGGCGCGGAGACCGCCGCGCGCGCCGCGGGCCCTGCAGGGGATGAAGGCTCTCGTGATCCCCTGGCCGACGGTCGTGGCGGTGTGATCGGCTCGATCGTGGTCGGCCTCGCGGCGGCACTGCCGCCCGCGCGCTGCGCGCCTCGCGGATGAATGTCCTGACCGCCATCGCGCACGAGTAGCCGCGCACCCTTGGTATCCCCCAGCGACCAACTCCGGCCTCCGGCCAGGCCGATGGGACCGGTTGCGCCCGCGCAGGGAGCGGATCCGGCATTCTCGCGCGTCACCGCGCTCCATCCCGTGGAGAAACGTCCGGCTGGTGCTCCGCAGGCCCGGTGGCGCCGGCCCCGCAGGGCGGAAAGCGGTCGCGGCCGCGGGCCGGGCGGTGATGGGATACCCCCATGAGTGATCTTCGGATACGGGCCGCGTCACCCGCGGACCTCGACGCCGCCCTCGCCTTCTGGGCGGAGGCCGCGGAGGGCACGAGCATCAGCGACGACCGGGACGGCGTGTCACGGCTCATCGCCCGCGACCCCGGTGCCCTGCTGCTCGCGGAGTACGGGGACGAGCTCACCGGCACCGTCATCGCAGGATTCGACGGCTGGCGCTGCCACCTGTACCGGCTGGCCGTACGCCCCGGCCGACGCCGTCAGGGCATTGCCACCGCGCTGCTCAAGGCGGCCGAGGACCGGTTCACCGCGCTGGGCGGACGGCGCGGGGACGCGATGGTGCTGGACCGCAACGAGCTCGCGCATCAGGCGTGGAGCGCGGCCGGCTACGCCCGTCAGCCTCAGTGGAGTCGCTGGGTCAAGCCGCTGGCGGCCTGACCCGTGGACCTCGGCGGCTCGCCTCCGCCGCCCGGCACCGCCCTTTTGCTGTTCCTTTACCATGGGTGGTCCGTCCGTACCGAAGTGAAAGGTGTGAGCGTCCGCCACATGGGCGAGCCTCCCAGTAGTCACCATCGAGCACACCGCGCACTCCCCACCTCCCTGCCGGATCATGGGACGGAGGTGAACCGATGACCGAAGTGCTCCTCCTGGCGCTCGCTCTGCTCCTGACGCTCGCCTGCGGCGTCTTCGTCGCGGCCGAGTTCTCGCTGACCACAGTCGAGCGCAGCGTGCTCGAACGGGCCGTGGCCGACGGCGAGCGGGGCGCGGACGGGGCCCTGAAGGCCGTACGGACCCTCACCTTCCAGCTCTCCGGCGCCCAGCTGGGCATCACCGTCACCGGTCTGGTCATCGGCATGCTCGCCGAGCCCTCCCTGGGCAAGCTCCTCTCCGGGCCGCTGGAAGCGGTCGGGCTGCCCGCCTCGGCGGCCTCCTCGACCGCCCTGATCCTGGGAACCGCCGTCTCGACGATCCTGCTGATGGTCGTCGGAGAGCTGGTCCCCAAGAACTGGGCGATCTCCCGGCCGCTGCGGGTCGCCAAGCAGGTGGCCGGCCCGCAGCGCGCGTTCAGCACGGCCTTCCGGCCGCTCATCGGGCACCTCAACAACACGGCGAACCGGCTGGTGCGGCGGATGGGGCTGGAACCCGCGGAGGAGCTGGCGTCCGCGCGCGGACCGCAGGAGCTGGTGGCTCTGGCCCGGCACTCCGCCAAGGAAGGCGCGCTGGAGGCCGATACCGCCGAGCTGTTCGTCCGCACCCTCAACCTCGCCGAACTGACCGCGGAGAACGTGATGACACCGCGCGTCCAGGTCGTCGCGCTCGACGTGCAGGCCACGGTGGAGGACATCGCCAACGCCACCCGGGCGACCGGGCTCTCGCGCTTCCCGGTCTACCGCGGCAGCCTCGACACGGTCATCGGCGTGGCCCACATCAAGGACGTCCTCGCCGTACCCGCCAACGAGCGACCGCGGCACCCGGTCTCCGAGATCCTGAGCGAGCCGGTGCTCGTACCGGAGTCACTCACCGTCGACCGGCTGCTGGACCGGCTGTCGGCCAAGCGCAGCATGGCCGTGGTCATCGACGAGTACGGCGGCACGGCCGGGGTGGTCACCCTGGAGGACATCATCGAGGAGGTCGTCGGCGAGGTCCGCGACGAGCACGACCCGCTGGAGGTGCCGGATCTGGCACCGGCGGGCAGGGACGAGGAGGGGCGCGAGGTGTACGACGCGGACGGCGCCGCGCGCACGGACCAGCTGGAGACCCTCGGGCTGCGCGCGCCCGAGGGCCCGTACGAGACCCTGGCCGGTCTGGTGGCGACCGAGCTCGGCCGGATACCGGCCGAGGGCGACCGTGTGGAGGTCGCCGGCTGGACGATCGTCGTGGTGGACGCCACGGGCCGGCGGGCGGCGCGGGTGCGGCTGCACGCGCCGCTGCCCGGGGCCGGCGGAATCCCGTCCGAGGGGGCCGGCCGATGAGCGCGTTCCTCCAGCTCTTCATCGGCCTGCTCACGCTGGTCGTCAACGCCTTCTTCGTGGGCGCCGAGTTCGCGATGATCTCGGTGCGCCGCAGCCAGGTGGAACCACTGGCCGAGCAGGGCAACCGGCGGGCCCGCAGCGTGATGTGGGGCCTGCAGCACGTCTCGGCGCTGATGGCGGCGGCGCAGCTGGGCATCACCCTGTGCACGCTGGTCCTCGGTGTGGTCGCCGAGCCGGCGATCGCGCATCTGCTGGAGCCGGTCTTCGATGCCGTCGGCGTGGCGCACGGTCTGGTCCACCCGATCTCGTTCGTCATCGCGCTCAGCGTGGCCACGTATCTGCACATGCTCTTCGGCGAGATGGTGCCGAAGAACGTCGCGCTCGCCGAACCGGTGCGCTCGGCTCTGGCCCTGGGCCCGCCGATGGTGGCGCTGACCCGGGGGCTGCGCCCGGTGATCTTCGCGGTCAACGCCTTCGCGAACGCGCTGCTGAAGCTGCTGCGGGTGGAGCCGAAGACCGCGGTGCCGGCGTCGTTCTCGGACGACGAGCTGGCCCGGATGGTTGCCGACTCCAGCGAGGCGGGGCTGCTCGACGACCGGGCCACCGAACGGCTGCGGGACGCCCTGGAGCTCGGGCGGCGGCCGGTGGGCAAGGTGGTGCTGCCGGTCGAGCAGGTCGTTGCGGCCCCGTCCGGTGTGACGCCCGAGGGGCTGGAGCGGCTGTCCGCGGAGTCCGGCTTCTCCCGCTTCCCCGTGGTCGACGAGGACGGCCGGATCCTCGGCTATCTGCACATCAAGGACGCGCTCGACGCGCGGCCCCGGGACGTGCCCTTCCCGCCGTCGGCGATGCGCCCGATAGCCCGGGTGAAGGTCTCCACGCCGCTGGACGATGTGCTCGCCGCCATGCGCAGCACGGGTACGCATCTCGCTGCGGTGATCGACCAGGACGGGAGGCTGGCCGGGCTGGTCACCATGGAGGACGTGCTGCGGGAGCTGGTCGGCCAGGCACTCTCCGGCTGACCGGCGCTCCGTGACACGGCCCAGTGGCGCCCAGGGGCACGGCCCGAGTCTCAGGGAAGGACCGCGGATGACGTCCCAGCTGGTGGTGGACGAGGTATCGGTGGGCTACCCCGGCCGCCCGGTGCTGGAGCGGGTGTCGCTGCGGGTGACCCCCGGCGAGCATGTGGGCGTCATCGGCGACAACGGCTCGGGGAAGTCCACACTGCTCCGGCTGATCGCGGGACGGCAACTGCCGGACGAGGGCACGGTGCGGGTGACGGCGGAGGGCGGCACCGGCTATCTGCCGCAGACCCTCGAACTGCCGGGCCGGTCGACCGTACGGGAGGCGATCGACGACGCACTGGCCGACCTGCGTGAGCTGGAGCGGCGGATGCGGGAGGCGGAGGCCGCCCTCGGCTCGGCGGATGAGCGGGAGGTGGCGGCCTACGGCGATCTGGTCGCGGCCTACGAGGCCCGTGACGGCTATCTCGCCGAGACCCGGCTGGAGACGGCGCTGCACGCGCTCGGGCTGCCGTATCTGGACCGTGAACGGCTGCTCGGCAGTCTGTCGGGCGGCGAGCAGTCCCGGCTCGCGCTGGCCTGCGTCCTCGCTTCGGCGCCGGAGCTTCTGCTTCTCGACGAGCCGACGAACCACCTGGACGACGAGGCGGTGGGCTGGCTGGAGGAGCGGCTGCGCGCTCACCGTGGCACGGTCGTCGCGGTCACCCACGACCGGGCGTTCCTCGACCGGATCGCCCACGCCGTGGTGGAGGTGGACGGGGACCGGCGGGCGGTGGAGCGCTACGGGGGCGGCTGGTCCGGCTATCTGCAGCAGAAGGCCGCCGCCCGGCACCGCTGGGAGCGCCGCTACCGGGAGTGGCGCGAGGAGATCGAGCGCCAGGAGGAACTGGCCTCGGCCGGAGCGGCCAGGCTGAGCAGCGGCTGGCGGATGAGCGAGCGGCCGTCGTGGACGAAGCACCAGCGGTCGGTCGAGGGACAGCTGTCCGGGCGGGTGCGGGCCGCCCGGGAACGGCTGAACCGGCTGCGCGCGGAGCCGGTGCCGCGGCCGCCCGGCCCGCTGCACTTCACGGTGGCCATCGGGGGCGGAAGGGACCCGGCGGACGCCGAGGCGGACGAGCCTGCGGCCGAGTTGGTGGGCGTGGCGGTCGGTGAGCGGCTGTCCGTGGAACGGCTGGCTCTCGCGCCCGGTGAGCGGCTGCTGTTGATGGGGCCGAACGGCGCGGGCAAGACCACGCTGCTGCGGGTGCTCTCCGGGGAGCTCCGCCCCGACCGGGGCCGGACCCGGCTGCCGGAGCGGATCGGCCGTCTGCCGCAGGAGGTGCCCGCCATCGCGTCGCGGCGCCCGCTGCTGGCCGCCTTCGCCGCGGGGCTGCCGGGTGTGCCGGAGGATCACGCGGAGACGCTGGCGGATCTGGGGCTGTTCCGGGAGGAGGACTTCGGGGTGCCGGTGAACGGCCTGTCGGTGGGGCAGCGGCGGCGGCTGACGCTGGCTCGGCTGCTGACCCGGCCGGTGGAGATGCTGCTGCTCGACGAGCCGACGAACCATCTGTCGCTGGGGCTGGTGGAGGAGCTGGAGCAGGCGCTGGCGGGGTACGCGGGCACGCTGGTGGTGGTGTCGCACGACCGGCGGCTGCGGTCGCGGTTCACCGGGACCCGGCGGCAGATGTCCGGGGGGCGGCTGCTGCCGGCGGACCCGTAGGCCGCTGCGGCGGAACGGTGGACGCTGCTCACGGACCCGTAAGCCGCTGCCGCGGAACGGTGGACGCTGCTCACGGACCCGTAAGCCGCTGCCGCGGAACGGTGGACGCTGCTCACGGACCCGTAAGCCGCTGCCGCGGGCCGGCGGATGCTGCCCGCCGACCCGAAGGCCGCTGCCGCGGAACAGTGGATGCTGCCCGCCGACCCGAAGACGGTGTTCGAGGAGGCCGGGCCCGGGCCGGGATCAGCCCAGCTCGAACCAGACCGCCTTGCCCCGCGAGGTGTGGTCGACACCCCAGTCGTCGGACATCAGATGGACCAGCGTGAGGCCGCGGCCGTTCTCGTCGTCCAGTGCGGCGGAGCGCATCAGGGGCAGTCGCCTGCTGCAGTCCTCGACCCTGCACCGCAGGGTGTGCCGGTGCTCGACGGTGAGGTGGAGCGGTCCGTCGGCGTGGATCAGGGCATTGCCGACGAGTTCGCTGACGAGCAGCTCCGCAGTGTGGGTGTGGTGCTGGAGGTTCCACTCAGCGAGTACGGCGCGGACCTGGACGCGTGCACGGCGGCAGGCGGCGGGGCTGCACGGCAGCTGCCAGGGGCCCGCGGTACGTCCGGTCTGCCGGGGCACGCCGCCGAGGACGGGCCCCACCGGTATGTGGGGGAGAGCGGCCTCCGGACGCCCGGGGGGATGCGCGTGGTGCATGAGGTTCTCCACTACGGCCATGGAACCGCCGGCACCGAGGGGCGCCGGCCGGCGATGACTGCTGCTGCGGGTGGTCCTTCTGCTCTGCTCCCTTGTCAGGAAAAGATCACTCACACGGCGTACTACCGGGTAAACACTAATTTGGCTTTACCGGGAAGTAAAGTGGTGTACATGATCATTCGCCCCAGCGATGAGGACATGCTCACTGCCGCCTGCGCGGTATTCGCCGACTCCGGGTTCCACGCCGCCACGATGGAGGAGATCGCCGCCCGCGCCGGAACGACCAAGCCCACGCTCTACGCCCATTTCGGCAGTAAGGAGGACCTCTATCGGGCATGCGGCGAACGGGCCGCCGCAACGCTGGGCCGCCGGCTTTTCCAGGCCTATGCGGCGGCCGCGGAGCTGCCACTGGAGCGTCAGGTCAGGGCGGGCATGCTCACGCTTTTCGGTTATGCCGCGGGCCATTCTGCGGCATTCCGGCTGCTCTTCGGCGCCGACCCGGTGGGGACGGTCGCGGCCGCCCGGGAGCGGCTGATGACGGCCGCCACCACGGAGATCGCCGAGCGCATCCGCGATTTCACCGAGCGCCACGGCCGCGGGCGCTGGGGAGTGAGCGCCGAACTGTGCGCCTCCCTCATCACCGGCCTGACCGTCGAAGGTGCCCGCCACGCGCTGTCCGCCGAATCCCTGGACACCGGATCGGCCGCGGAATTCGCCACCTTGTTCACCGTGGCCGCACTCCGCCACATCGATCCCGCCATCGCGGAGGAAATCGACGGGGCCGGGCCGCCCGATCTCCCTTAAAGGCGACACGGACCCGAATTGGCATATGCGGCACAGCAATTGCGCACCCGCGCAATGTGCGGCCCGACGGTCCCGGCAGCTTCGTCGTCCGGGACCGTCGGGCCACACCCTCTCCCGGCAACCCTGTAGGCGCGATGCGACGCCCTCCCGCGCACGACGGGACAGCCGCGGGCCGGCCGCCGCGAGCCGCGGAGTAGGATCAGCCCGCCATGAAAATCGATGCAACCTACACCAGTCTCGTCGCGCTCGGCGACTCCTTCACCGAAGGCATGTCGGACCGGTTGCCCGACGGTTCGTACCGCGGCTGGGCCGATCTCCTCGCCTCACGGCTCGCCGCCCGCACCCCCGGTTTCCGGTACGCCAACCTCGCGGTGCGCGGAAAGCTCATCGCGCAGATCGTCGACGAGCAGGTCGACATCGCCGCCCAGATGCGCGCGGATGTGGTCACCCTGGTCGGCGGGCTCAACGACACCCTCCGTCCCAAGTGCGACCTCGACGAGGTCTGCGACCGGCTGGAGGACGCCGTCACCCGGCTCGCCCCGAGCTGCAAGCAGCTGGTGCTGATGCGCAGCCCGACCAGGCGAGGCCCGATGGCGACCCGCTTCCTGCCGCGCATGCACCAGCTGTTCGCCCATCTCGACGGACTGGCGGCGAAGCACGGTGCGGTGGTCGTCGACCTCTTCGGCGGCGGCGCGCTGAGCGATCCGCGGCTGTGGGCGGACGACCGGCTGCACCTCAACTCCGAGGGGCACCGCCGGGTGGCCGAAGCCGTCTGGCAGGCCCTGGGCCACGGGCCCGAGGACGACTGGACCGTCCCGCTGCCGACCGCCTCGCCGTCCTCCTGGTACGTGCGGCGGGCCGGCGATCTGCGGTTCGCCCGCGAGCATCTGGTCCCGTGGATCGGCCGTCGGCTGACGGGCCGCTCCTCCGGGGACGGGCTGCCGCCCAAGCGCGCGGAGCTGCTGCCGTACCAGCCCTGAGACCGCGACGCCGACCTGCGGGAACGGGAAGTAGAATCTGGCTACGTGACTGCCAAGCCCCGCATCCCCAACGTCCTGGCCGGCCGCTACGCATCCGCGGAGCTCGCTGTCCTCTGGTCCCCCGAGTACAAGGTGACGCTGGAGCGGCGGCTGTGGCTCGCCGTGCTCCGCGCGCAGAAGGACCTCGGCATCGAGGTGCCCGAGCAGGCCCTCGCCGACTACGAGCGGGTCCTCGAGCAGGTCGACCTGGCCTCGATCGCCGAACGCGAGAAGATCACCCGGCACGATGTGAAAGCGCGCATCGAGGAGTTCAACGCCCTCGCCGGGCATGAGCACGTCCACAAGGGCATGACCTCCCGCGACCTGACCGAGAACGTCGAGCAGCTGCAGATCCGGCTGTCCCTGGAGCTGGTGCAGAGCCGTACGGTCGCTGTGCTGGCACGGCTGGGGAAGCTGGCGGCCGAGCACGCCGAGCTGGTGATCGCGGGCCGCTCGCACAATGTGGCAGCACAGGCCACCACTCTCGGCAAGCGCTTCGCGACCGCCGCGGACGAGCTGCTCGTGGCGTACTCGCGGCTGGAAGATCTGCTCGGCCGCTACCCGCTGCGCGGCATCAAGGGCCCGGTCGGCACCGCGCAGGACATGCTCGACCTCCTCGGCGGGGACCCGTCCAGGCTGGCGGAGCTGGAGCAGCGCGTCGCCGCCCACCTCGGCTTCTCGCACGCCTTCACCTCGGTCGGCCAGGTGTACCCGCGCTCGCTCGACTACGACGTGGTCAGCGCGCTGGTGCAGCTCGCCGCGGCCCCGTCCTCGTTCGCGAAGACGATCCGGCTGATGGCCGGGCACGAGCTGGTGACCGAGGGCTTCAAGCCGGGCCAGGTCGGCTCCTCGGCGATGCCGCACAAGATGAACACCCGCTCCTGCGAGCGCGTGAACGGCCTCGCGGTGATCCTCCGCGGCTACGCCTCGATGGCGGGCGAGCTGGCGGGCGACCAGTGGAACGAGGGCGATGTGTCCTGCTCCGTGGTGCGTCGCGTCGCGCTGCCGGACGCCTTCTTCGCCCTCGACGGGCTATTGGAGACCTTCCTGACCGTCCTCGACGAGTTCGGCGCCTTCCCCGCCGTCGCCGCCCGCGAGCTGGATCGTTACCTTCCCTTCCTGGCGACGACGAAGGTGCTGATGGGCGCCGTACGGGCAGGGGTCGGCCGGGAGGCCGCGCACGAGGTCATCAAGGAGCACGCGGTCGCGTCCGCGCTGGCCATGCGCGAGAAGGGCGTGGAGCGCAACGAGCTGCTTGACCGGCTCGCCGAGGACGAGCGCATTCCGCTGGACCGGGCGCAGCTGGACGCGCTGATGGCCGACCGGCTGTCCTTCACCGGCGCCGCCGGTGACCAGGTCGCGGCCGTCGTACGGCGCATCGAGGAGATCGCGGCGCAGCACCCGGAGGCCGCCGCGTACACACCCGGGGCGATCCTCTGACCCCCGAGGAACTGGAGGCCGCCCGCGACCGCACGATCGAGGATGTGGTCGCGGGCGGTCTGCGTGTGCTGTTCTGCGGCATCAACCCGGGGCTGATGTCCGGGGCTACGGGACACCACTTCGCGCGGCCGGGAAACCGCTTCTGGCCGGTGCTGCACGCTTCGGGCTTCACGCCGCGGCAGCTGAAGCCGTCGGAGCAGCGCGAGCTGCTCCGGTACGGGCTGGGCATCACCAATGTCGCGGCCCGGACGACGGCTCGGGCCGACGAGCTGACCGACGAGGAGCTGCGGGATGGCGGGCGCCGCCTCGAGGAGAAGGTGCGGCGGTACGAGCCGAAGTGGCTCGCCGTCGTCGGCGTCACCGCCTATCGCGTGGCTTTCGGGGACCGGCAGGCCCGGATCGGCCCGCAGGAGCGCACGATCGGCACCACCCGGATCTGGGTGCTGCCGAATCCCAGCGGGCTGAACGCGCACTGGTCCGCGACGGCGATGGCGGAGGAGTTCGGCCGGCTCCGGGAGGCCGCGGACGCGGACGGCGGCGCGGGGCAGGACACCTAGCGGACGTCCTCCTCCCCTATCGCGACGACCAACTGGAACGGCAGTTCCCGGCCCCCCTGGCCCAGACCGAGGCCGACCCAGCGGTTGTCGATGCGCCAGGCGTACAGCTCGGGCACGTAGCCGCACAGCGTGTCGAGCGGGGCCGGGACAGGTCGGCCCATCGCCGAGCGCTCCAAGTGGTCGAGGAGTTGCAGGACTTCGGGCTCGCCCCAGCGGCGGGTCAGCGTCTGTACGAGTACGCGCAGCTCGGATTCGAACTCCTCCTGGACCTCCAGCACCCGCGTGGGATCGGCGTCCCAGAACTCCTCGCTGACGCGGAGGCCCGCGATGTGGAACCCGGGGCCGCTCTCGACCAGGGCCGCTCTGCCACGCCGCGAGGGGAAAGGACGGGCACGCAGCAGGTCGATCGTGGCCAGGTGTGCGACGGTGTCCATATCGTCAGTAAAGCGCCTGCGCCTGACACTTGGCGGCCCGTCAGGCACCGAATGCTTTATGGCCCCCTCCCCTTCTCCTCTTCGACGTCGGTGGCCGTCGCTCCCGGTGCTCACACGCCCGGGGCGGGAGCGCGCCTTCGCGCACCCAAGTCATGATCACCGCGTACGAGTCGAGGTTCGCCGCCGCGGACAGCGCCCGGCCTCCCCCGTCCACCCAGGTCGCAGAGGTCGCCGGGCCCCAGCTCAGCGGCTACGATCCCCGCACACACGCACAGGAGGGAGGCCTGCGTTGGGGCGGCTCACCGGCGGGGACCCTTCCCTGCTGCGACGGATCAACTCGGCGGTGGTGCTGCACGCCCTGCGGGACGGCGCCTCCACCACGCTGACCGGCCTCGTGCAGCTGACCGGGCTGTCCCGGCCGACCGTCGAAGGCGTGGTCGAGGGCCTGATCGAGAGCGGCCTGGTGGTGGAGGTGCCCGCCGAGGAGGGCCGGACCCGCCGCCAGGGCCGGCCTGCCCGCCGCTTCCGGTTCCGCACCGAGGCCGGGTATCTGCTGGGCATCGAGATCGGCTCGCACCGGGTCGCGGCGCTGCTGGCCGATCTGCGGGGGCGGGTGACGGACTCCGCTTCGCGCGACGTATCGGAGGCGGCGTCGCCGGACGAACGTCTGGACCGGGTCCGCGCGACTGTGGCCGACCTGCTGCGGCGCGCGGGCGTGCCCCGCAGCTCGCTGCGCGCCGTCGGCGTGGGCACGCCGGGCATCGTCGAGGCGGACGGAACCGTCACGCTGGGGACCGCGCTCCCCGGATGGACCGGGCTGCCGCTCGGCGACCGCCTGAAGCGATCCTTCCGCTGTCCGGTGCTGGTGGAGAACGACGCGAACGCGGCCGTGGTGGCCGAGCATTGGAAGGGCGCGGGTACCGATTCCGAGGACATCGTGTTCGTCCTGGCCGGGCTGAGCCCGGGCGCGGGCTCGCTCATCGGCGGCCGGCTGCACCGCGGGTACGGCGGGGCGGCCGGGGAGATCGGCGCGCTGCACCTGCTGGGCCGGGAGGCCAAGCCGGAGCAGGTGCTGTCGACCACCGGGGAGCCGCTGCACCCGCTCGACGAGGCGGCGGGGGCGCGGGTGTTCGCGCGGGCTGGCGAGGGTGACCCCCTGGCCCGGGACGCCGTGGAGCGGTTCATCCGGCGGTTGGTGCACGACGTCGCGGCGCTCGTCCTCGCCCTGGACCCGGAGCTGGTCGTGGTGGGCGGGTGGCCCGCGGGGCTGGACGGCGTACTGGAGCCGCTGCGACGGGAGTTGGCCCGCTACTGCCTGCGGCCGCCGCGTGTCGAGCTCTCGACGCTGGGCGAGGCGGCGGTGGCCACGGGCGCGCTGCGGCTGGCGCTGGACCATGTGGAGGAACGGCTCTTCGCGGTGGAGGGCACGGTCACCGCTCGCCGCTGAGGTGTGGGCCCGGGCCGAGGTGTGCCCCGGCGTTCGCCGGCGTCCCGGCATGGGTGATTCTCCCGATCGCGTCCGCGGGCATCTCGCTGGGAGCCCGGCCACGTTCCTCACCCCCGCTGCGGCGCGGCGGCCCGGTCGGCTGAGGCCGGTTGTCCTTGCCGGGACGGGGCACGGCCGGTGGGCGGCCACTCGGTGAGCCCGCCACCGGCCGATGGTGAGCCCATCCACCGACCGAGCGGCAAGTCCCGCCACCAGCCGAGCGGTAAGCCCCGCCGCCGACCGATCGGGTAAGTCCCGCCACCTCGACCGCCCCCGGTGCCCGCAACTGCCTCAGGACGCGCGGCGGCCCTCGCCTGCGTGCGTGATCTGGACGCCGCCACTCTCACCGAACGTGAGGCGGCAGGTGTCGGCGCGGTACGTCGCGACCGCCACCGCGACCGTGCGGCCCTCCGCGAAGTAGCGGGTGGTGACCACCAGCACGGGCGCGCCCGGAAGCCGGTCCAGCTCCTTGGCGTCATCCGCCCGGGCCGAACCCAGCTCCACCGACTGGTCCTGGCCTTCGAGATCGAGTCGCTGCAACTCGCGGAGTACGGCCCGGGCGCGGGCCGTACCGGCAGGCGC
The DNA here is from genome assembly GCF_040609575.1 of Streptomyces sp. NPDC004647. Lineage (NCBI taxonomy): Bacteria > Bacillati > Actinomycetota > Actinomycetes > Kitasatosporales > Streptomycetaceae > Streptomyces > Streptomyces sp. NPDC004647. Next base: position 51,702 of record NZ_JBEXKU010000053.1, read on the forward strand.
GCCGATGGCTGTCAGGCCCGGCACGGAGCCGCCGGGTACGTACAGCAGCTCGGCCGCGACCGGCTGGCCGTGCGTCATGCGGGTGCGCCGGACAGTGTGGACCTGTTCGTCGGCGTCCGTGTCGAGGAGCCCCGCGACCGCGGCCGGAGGGTTCGCTTCCGCACAGTCAACGGGCTGCCACGTGTCGCCGCTCGCGCCGGGCCAGGAGTGCTGCTCGGCCCCGACGGCCACGCCCATCCGCGGCGGAGCCACCGTGGTACCGACCCCGCGGCGGCGCTGCAGCCTGCCTTCGAGTTCGAGCTGCTCCAGGGCCTGCCGGAGAGTCGCCCGGGCGACGCCGAACCGGGCTGCGAGGTCGCGCTCGTTGGGCAGGATCTCACCCACCGCGAAATCCGAGTCCAGTGCCTCACTGAGCACGGTCCTCAAGTGCCAGTACTTCGGCTCAGGCACCGGTTCGAGCTGCGTAGTCCCCACCCTGTCCTCCGCAATCGCCGTGTCCCCCGCGGGATTTTTAGTGCCCTTGTTTATTAAAGGTTATTGCACTATCCCTGCGACCATAGGGCGGCTCCCACCCTTGGTCAATACCAATCCTCGTCCGATGCAGTTCTCCGCATGCCTGTGCCGCACAGCGTTCACAAGACGTTCGCGCACCCCCTCCAAGGCGTCCTGGACGGGTTGCGGTGTAGCGTCGCCGATCATCGGCGATACCTGAGGCGGGGCGATGGAGCAGGTCAGCGTGGTCACCGGCGGAAGTCGCGGGATCGGCGCAGCGGTCGCCGTGAGGCTGGCCCGCGCCGGGCACCGGATCGCCATCGGCTACGAGCGGGCCCGGGACGCCGCCGAGGAGACCGCGGCAGCCGTGCGCGCCACCGGCAGCGAGTGCGTGGCCGTCCGGGTGGACGTCAGCGTCGAGGCAGAGGTCGACGTCCTGTTCGACACGGCGAGGGAGAAGCTGGGCCCGGTCACCGGACTGGTCAACAGCGCCGGGATCACCGGACCGCTGGGCCGCTTCGCGGACACCCCGCCCGAGGTGATGCGGCGGGTGGTCGAAGTGAACGTGACGGGGGCGCTGCTCTGCGCACGTCGCGCCGTACGGGAGATGTCGACCCGGTACGGCGGCCGGGGCGGCGCCATCGTCACCATCTCCTCGGGCGCGGCGACGACCGGCAGCCCCGGCGAGTATGTGCACTACGCCGCGAGCAAGGCCGCCGTGGACGCGATGACGATCGGCCTGTCCAAGGAGTTGGGCGCCGAGGGGATCCGGGTGAATTCGGTGCAGCCCGGCATGATCCTCACCGATATCCACGCTTCCATGGGAGACCCGGAGCGGCCCTGGCGCCACCCCGACCGGGTGCCGATGCGCCGCCCGGGGGATCCGGACGAGGTCGCGGGCGCGGTCGCCTGGCTGCTCTCCCCCGAGGCCTCGTACACCACCGGGGCCGTGCTGCGGGTCGCCGGCGGGCTGTAGGCACCTCCCCCCGGAGTCCTCCTTCGGTCGTGTTGTGGTCCGGGTGGCCACCGCGTCATCCCACCCGAATGAACGCGGCCGTGTCCGGGAGTCGTCATCCGTCGCGCAGCACAATGGACGCGCGGTCGCCGGACGGCGGCGGCCCGTTACGGGAGGCGCTGTGAAGTACGGGGTACTGGGCACCGGCGACGTCGGCCGCACGCTCGCGGGCAAGCTGGTCGAGCTGGGCCACGAAGTGGTGATGGGCTCCCGGACGAAGGCCAACGAGAAGGCGCTCGCCTGGGTCGCCGAGGCCGGACCCCGCGCCGGCGCCGGGACGTTCGAGGACGCGGCCGCCTTCGGCGAGGTCGTGGTCAACGGGGTCAGCGGTCAAGCGGCGCTCGCGGCACTGCAGGCCGCGGGCGCGGAGAACCTCGCGGGCAAGCTGCTGATCGACGTGTGCAATCCGCTCTCGTTCGAGGAGGGACGGCTGCGGCTGTCGCCCGTGGAGTCCGACAGCGTCGGCGCTCGGATCCAGCGGACCTTCCCCGAAGCGCGCGTGGTCAAGGCGCTCAACACCGTCAACTGCCGGGTGATGGTGGCTCCCGGCCGAGTGCCCGGCGAGCACCAGCTGTTCCTCTGCGGCGACGACAACGAGGCGAAGGCGCGGACGGTGGCGCTGCTCGGCGACTTCGGCTGGCCCGCGGACCGGGTGTTCGATCTGGGCGGCATCGAGGCTGCCCGCTGCACCGAGATGCTGATGCCCCTGTGGTTCACCCTGATGCAGAAGTTCGGGCATGCCGACTTCAATTACGAAATCCGGCGGGGCTCGGGCTCACCCTCTTGAAGTTCAAGCTAACCATGGGTAATGCTTGCTGACACTGCGTCTCACCCTGTTGACCCGTCGTCGAGGAGTGTCCTCATGACCGCAACCGTGGCCACGGCCTCCTTCACCGTCGACTCCCCCACCGGAAGGCATCCGGTCTCCGTCACGTACCAGCGCAGCGGTTCCGGGGAACCGCTGCTGCTTCTGCACGGCATCGGACACCACCGTCAGGCATGGGACCCGGTGTTCCGTATCCTCGCGGCGGAGCGCGACGTCATCGCGGTGGACCTGCCCGGCTTCGGGGAGTCCCCGGCACTGCCTGACGGCGTGCCGCACGACCTGACGACGGTGGTCCCCGCGCTCGGCGCACTCTGCGGGGAACTGGACATCGACCGGCCGCATGTCGCAGGTAATTCGCTGGGCGGGCTGCTCGCCCTCGACATGGGCCGCGAAAAGCTCGTACGGTCCGTCACCGCCCTCTCCCCCGCCGGGTTCTGGACGGAGACCGAGCGGCGCTACGCGTTCGGCGTGCTGCGCGGCATGCGCGCCGGGGCACGGCTGCTGCCGGACCCCGTCGTGGAGCAGCTGTCCCGTTCGGCCGTCGGCCGGGCGGCGCTGGTCAGCACCATCTACGCCCGGCCGGGGCGGCGTTCACCGCAGGCCGCCGTCGCCGAGACCCGGGCGATGCGGAACGCGACCGGCTTCCACTCCACCCTCGCCGCCGGCCGCGATGTGCTGTTCACCGGCGACGTCCCGGACGTGCCCGTCACCATCGCCTGGGGCACCCGGGACCGGCTGCTGGTGCGCCGGCAGGGGGTGCGGGCCAAGTACGCGATACCCGGCGCCCGGCTCGTACGGCTCCCCGGCTGCGGTCATGTCCCGATGAGCGACGACCCGGCGCTGGTCGCGCGGGTCATCCTGGACGGCAGCCGGCCGGCGACGGCGGGCTGAGAGACCGCGAAGGAACCCTGAGCGCAGGGCTCCGGAGACCGGCAGAGCGGGCACCGGCCCGACAGACCTCGGCGCGTGACGCCTCAGCACGCGACGCCTCAGCCCGCCGGGGCCCGGGACGCCGGTCGCCAGCACGCCGGACCCCAGCACGACTCCCGCGCCGACCAGCAGACTGCCCGCCGCCTGCGCCGGTCCGTAGACGCCCGTGCCGAGGACCGGCGCGGTCAGCGCGGCGGACACCGGGATGAGGCCGGAGAAGAGCGTGGCGCGCTCGGCGCCGATCCGCTGGACTCCGGTGTACCAGCAGACGAAGCCGACGACGGTGACGACGACGGCCTGCCACCCGAGTGCCACCGCCTCTGCCACGTGCGGCACACGCAGCCATCCCGCTCCACCGTCGAGCACCAGACCGATGGCCACGGACTCGACAGCCGCTGCGCCGCAGGCGGCCGCCGAGAGCAGCTGGGGGCCGAGCGGTCGCAGCACCGGCACCGCGAGCACCGCGAAGCCGACCTCGCCCGCCAGCGCGGCGAGGGACCAGGCGAGGCCGGACACATCCGTACGGCCCCAGCCCTGGACGGTGAACGCCCCCGCCGCCACGAGCAGGGCACCGTACAGAACCGGACGGGCGGGCCGGCGACCGCCGACGGCCGGGGCGATGACCGCGACCACTACGGGAGCACAGCCGACGAGGACGCCGGGCACGGCCGGTTCGGCGGTCCGTTCCGCGGCCAGCACCGCGAGGTTGAAGCCGACCATGCCGACGGCCGCGAGGAGCGCCAGCCGCCCCCACTGGCGGACGTTCAGGGAACGTAGCGCCGCCCCGGCTCCCCCGGCCTTCGGCGCAAGGGGGCCCCAGCCCAGCAGAGGGAGAAGGAGGAGGAAGGCGAGACCGTAGCGGATGGCCTGCCCACCGGCGTACGGATAGTCGCCGAGCACGCTGTTGGCGGTGAACGACCCGCCGACGAGAACACAGGCGAAGGCGGCGAGGAGCGCCCCGCGCCGTTGGTAGTTGGTCATGGAAAGGACGCTAGGGATACCGCCGGTCCGGCTTAGAAGTCATCTCATTTGGTGAGTCGGCGGTAGCAGATGAGGGTGCAGGCGATGCTGGTGAAGGCGAGGAAGTGTTCGGCTTTGCGTTCGTAGC